>JAXDHC010000177.1:0-5100 GCA_034664705.1 Solirubrobacteraceae bacterium | reverse complement strand
TGAAGTCCTCGGCGATCTTCTGGAGCGACGCGGCGTCGAGCGTCCCGTCGGCGACCGGAGTGGTCACCTCGTAGGACTGCCCGACGTAGCGCATCTGCGCGCTGCGCTCGAGCGTGATGTCCCCGCGGGCGACGTCGTCGGCCTCGAGGAGGTCGCGGACCTGCTGCTCGAGGGTCTCGAACGCGCTGTTGAGGTCACCGAGGTCGGTCTCGGCCATCGGCGCGTAGAACGTCCGCTCGAGGTCGTGGCGAACGTCCATCGTCGTGGCGCCGAAGGCGCACGCGACGCCGGCGAACGGCGGGACGAGGACGTTCTCGATGCCGACGGCCCGGGCGATGTCGTAGGCGTGCAGGCCGCCGGCGCCGCCGAACGCGACGAGCGTGTGGTCGCGCGGGTCGCGTCCGCGGTCCGTGGAGACCATCCGGATCGCGACCGCCATGTTCTCGCTGACGATCTCCGCGATGCCCTCGGCGCACGCGAGGAGCGACATGCCGAGCGGCTCCGCGACCGTCCTGATCGCGGCCTCGGCGGCCTCGACGTCGAGGGTCAGCTTGCCGCCGAGCGACGGGTCGATGCGCCCGAGCACCAGGTTGGCGTCGGTCACGGTCGGGAGCTTGCCGCCGCGGCCGTAGGAGGCCGGGCCCGGGTTGGCGCCCGCGCTCTTGGGTCCGACGCGCAGCGAGCCGCCGTCGTCGATCCACGCGATGGAGCCGCCGCCGGCGCCGATGCTGCGGATGTCGAGCATCGGCGTGATGAGCGGGCGCTCCCACTCGATCTCGTACTCGTCGGTGACCAGGCCGGCACCGTCCTCGAGGAGGCTCGCCTCGAAGCTCGTGCCGCCGACGTCGGTGATGATCAGGCTCGGCGCGTCGAGCAGCGTGCTGAGGTAGCTGCCCGCCGCGACGCCACCGGCCGGGCCGGACTCGAGCATCTCCTCGGGCCTCTGCTTGGCGGTCTCGCCGCTCATCATGCCGCCGTTGCTCTTGACGATGTAGAGCGGCGCCTTGGAGCCGGCCGCCTCGAGCTTGGCCTCCAGGCGGGTGATGTAGTCGCCGACCGCCGGGAGCAGCGCCGCGCGGATGGCCGTCGTGACGAACCGGCCGAGTTCGCGCATCTTCGGGCGCGTCTCGGAGGACAGCGCGATGCGCGCGTCGGGGATGACCTCCAGGATCGCGTCGCGCATCTCGCGCTCGTGACGACCGTCCTGGTAGGCGTTGATGAAGGCGACGGCCACGTTCGTGATGCCGAGCTCGGCGATCCGCTCGGCGACGCGGCGGGCCTCGTCACGATCGAGCGGCTTGACCGTCGAGCCGTCGGCGCCCAGCTTCTCGTTCACGGTGAAGCGCCTGCTTCGCGCGATGAGCGGCGCGGACTTCACCTGATAGGGGTCGTAGAGGTGGCGGCGCCGCTGGCGGCCGACCTCCAGCACGTCCCGGAAGCCCTGCGTGGTCACGAGCGCCGGCTCCGGGAAGCGGCGTTCGATCAGCGCGTTGGTCGCGATCGTCGTCCCGTGGATCACCGTGGCGATCTCGCCCGGGTCGATCCCGGCCGCCTCGATCGCGTTCATGAACCCGATGGACGGATCCTCGGGCGTCGACAGGACCTTCGCCTGGCGGACGCGCTCGTCGGCCGGCGCGTCGGCGTCCCACGCGAACAGGTCCGTGAACGTCCCTCCTACATCCACCCCTACTTGCAGCATCTCGTCACCTCGTCGTTCGCTGGAGCGGCGTCTACGGATTCCTATGACGCGGCCGGGCGCCCGGCAAGCGCTCGCGAATACGAATCGGGGCGAGGCGCTGGTACCGGCGTATGAACGACCCGGCCGAACGTCGCAGAGCCGACCCGGATTCATACCGCCGTACGACCGAGGACGCGCGGCTTCGTAGTGGCGAACGGTGGCAGGCCGCGGCGGACGCGCCGACAATCGGCCCATGGGAGCGCACACACGGGTACGAGGCGGCACGGACCACGACGGGACGGGACCCCGGGCGCCCCACCGGTCGCTCTGGCTGCGCGAGGCCCTCGGCGACGCACCGCCCGAGCCGCGGCTCGCGGGCACCGAGCGCGCGGACATCGCGATCGTCGGCGGCGGGTTCGTGGGTCTGTGGACGGCGATCG
Source organism: Solirubrobacteraceae bacterium (assembly GCA_034664705.1). Lineage (GTDB taxonomy): Bacteria > Actinomycetota > Thermoleophilia > Solirubrobacterales > Solirubrobacteraceae > JAOPZW01. The sequence continues at coordinate 2,982 of JAXDHC010000177.1, read as the reverse complement.
GGATCAAGCGCCGCGCCCCGGCGTCCGACGTCGTCGTCCTCGAGCAGGATGTCTGCGGCGGCGGCGCGTCCGGTCGCAACGGCGGCATGGTCCTCTCCTGGTGGCCCAAGCTCGCGAGCCTCGTGAAGCTCGGCGGCATCGAGCGCGGGCTCCACCTGGCCCGCGCCTCGGAGGCGGCCATCGCCGAGATCGGCGCGTTCTGCGAGGCCCATGACATCGACGCCGCGTTCCGGCGCGGCGGGTTCCTGTGGACGGCGACCACGCCGGCGCAGGTCGATGCCTGGGAGGGCGTCGTCGGCCTCTGCGAGAGCCTCGGCGTCGAGGCGTTTAAGCGCATGGACCCGGCCGAGGTCGCCGAGCGCGCGGGCTCGGCGCGCCACCTCGCGGGCGTGTTCGACGCCGCGGCCGCGACGGTCCAGCCGGCGATGCTCGCGCGCGGCCTGCGGCGCGTGGCGCTCGAGCTCGGCGTGCGGATCTTCGAGGGCTCGCAGGTGACCGGCTTCAGCCGCGACCGGCCGCTCACCCTGCGCACGCCCCGGGGCGTCCTCACCGCGGAGAAGATCGTCCTCGCGACGAACGCGTGGGCGGCGACGCTGCCGGAGCTGCGCCGCTCGCTCGTCGTCGTGTCGAGCGACATCGTGGCGACGCCGCCCATCCCCGAGCGGCTGGGCGAGATCGGCTGGACCGGCGGGGAGAGCGTCACCGACTCGCAGATGATGGTCGCCTACTACCGCACCACGCGCGACGGGCGCATCGTCTTCGGCAAGGGCACGGCCGCCGTCACGCTCGGCGGGCGGATCGGCGACGCCTACGACCGCGACGACAGCCGCTCGGACATGACCGCCGCCGACTTCCGGCGCACGTATCCGGCCCTCGCCGACGTCCCGATCGAGCAGGCATGGGGCGGCCCGATCGACCGCACGCCGACGAGCCTGCCCATCCTCGGTCACCTCGGCGGGCGTCCCGACGTCCTCTACGGCGTCGGGTGGAGCGGCAACGGCGTGGGGCCCAGCGTCGTGGGCGGCAGGATCCTCACGAGCCTCGCGCTCGGCGAGGAGGACGAGTGGAGCACGAGCCCGCTCGTGGACCGCCCCCACGACCGCTTCCCGCCGGAGCCGATCCGCTTCCTCGGCGCCCAGATCGTCCGGCAGGCCGTCGTCCGCAAGGAGCGCGCCGAGGCCGACCACCGCTCGCCGAGCGCCCTCGACGTGCGGATCGCCAAGCTCGCGCCCGCGGGGCTCGAGGACAAGTAGCCGCGCCGCCGCAGCCGGCGGGCGCCGCGGCGGACCCGGCCGACGGGCCGCCGGAGCGGAGGGGGAGGGATTCGAACCCTCGTCAGAGGCTTAACCCCTGAAACGGTTTTCGAGACCGCCGCATTCAACCGCTCTGCCACCCCTCCGGGAGCGCAACGTCAGCCGGACAGGCTAGCGAAGGATCGCGGCCGGGCTCCGGCGCGCCCCCACGCGAGACACTGCCTGCATGGACATCATCGCCAGCGACCTCGAGCGCTACGCCGCCGACCACACGACGCCGCCGGACGAGCACCTCGCCGAGGTCGCCGCCACGACGCAGGCGCAGACGGAGAGCCCGCAGATGCGCAGCGGCCTCGTCGAGGCGCGGCTGCTCGAGGCGCTCGTCGTCGCGTCGGGCGCGACGCGCGTCCTCGAGATCGGGACGTTCACCGGCTACGGGGCGCTGTCGCTTGCCGCGCGGCTGCCCGAGGGCGGGCGCGTGACGACGATCGAGGCCGACGAGGAGACGGCGCAGATGGCCCGCCGCCACATCGACGGGAGCCCGCACGGCGACCGGATCGAGTTCATCGTCGGGGACGCGCGCGAGATCGTGGCCGAGCTGCCGGGCCCGTGGGACCTCGTCTTCATCGACGCGTGGAAGCCCGACTACCCCCACTACTACGAGGCCGTCGTGCCGAAGCTCAGCGATCGCGGCCTCATCGTCTGCGACAACGTCCTGCAGTCGGGCCGCGTCGTCGACCTCGGCGCCGCCGACGACCAGACGCGCGCGATGCACGCGTTCAACGAGCAGGTCCAGCAGGACCCGCGCGTGCACAACGCGCTGCTCACCGTCGGCGACGGCCTCATGGTGATCTGGCACGGCACCCCCTGAGCGTGCGAGCATGGGCGCCGTCCGAGCCCGAGGAGACTCCATGGCCGTCGACCATCACGCAGGCTGCCCCGTCCACGCGGGCTTCGACCCGCTCTCCGACGAGTTCCTGGCCGACCCGATGCGCGTGCTCGAGGACCTGCCGCTGGAGGAGTCGCCGGTCTTCTTCGCGCCGTCGATCGGCTACTACGTCGTCACCCGCCACGCCGACGTCGAGGCGGTCTTCCTGGACAACGAGACGTTCTCGGCCGCGGCGGCGCAGCTGCCGCTCGCGCAGCTCGAGCCCGACGCGGTGCGGATCCTCCTCGAGGGCGGTCACAAGCCGCAGCCGTCGATGGTGAGCCTCGACGAGCCGGCCCACGGGCGGCTCCGCCGGCCGGCCGGCCGCGCGCTCACGCCCCGGCGGGTGGCCGCGATGGAGCCGCGCATCCGGGCGACGACGGACGAGCTGCTCGACGCCGTCGACCCGACGGCGCCGTTCGACCTCGTCAGCGCGCTCACCTTCCCGCTCCCGGCGTCGATGATCTTCAGCTTCATGGGCGTGCCCGAGGAGGACTACGCCCAGCTGAAGGAGTGGTGCGGCAGCCGCGCGGTGATGGCCTTCGGGCGCCCGGCGCCCGGCGAGCAGGTCGAGCACGCCCGGAGCATGGCCGCCTACCGCAACTACCTGCGCGGACTCGTCGCGCGCAAGGCCGACGACCGCGCCGACGACTTCGCCGGCGCGCTGCTCGCCATCCACGACGAGGATCCAGACGCGCTCACGCACGAGGAGATCGCCTCGATCCTCTTCTCGCTGAGCTTCGCCGGCCACGAGACGACGAACTACCTCATCGGCAACGCCGTGCGGCGCCTGCTCGAGGA
>JAXDHC010000176.1:0-7678 GCA_034664705.1 Solirubrobacteraceae bacterium | reverse complement strand
CCTCGTCGACGAAGACGACGCGCGCGAGGTACTCGAGGTTGACCTGGTGCACGATGCCGGTGTCGGGCGGCACGACGGCGAAGTTGTCGAACGCGTCCTGGCCCCAGCGCAGGAACGCGTAGCGCTCGCGGTTGCGCTCGAACTCGCGCTCGGCGTTCTTCGTGAACGCGTCGCTGGTGCCGAAGACGTCGACCTGGACGGAGTGGTCGATGACGAGCTCGGCCGGCACGAGCGGGTTGATCTTCGCCGGGTCGCCGCCGAGGTCGGCCATCGCGTCGCGCATGGCGGCGAGGTCGACGACGGCCGGGACGCCGGTGAAGTCCTGCATGACGACGCGGGCGGGCGTGAAGGCGATCTCCTTGCTCGGACCGGCCTTCGCGTCCCAGGTCGCGAGCGCCTCGATGTCGTCGGCGGTCACCGAGCCGTTGCCCTCGGTGCGCAGGAGGTTCTCGAGCAGGACCTTGAGGCTGAACGGCAGCCGCGCGACGTCGTACTTCGACTGCAGCGCGTCGAGACGGAAGATGTCGACCTTGCGGTCGCCGACTTCGAGCGTGGACTTGGCGTCGAAGCTGTTGGTGGACATGACGGGGTCTCCTGAGGGTTTCGAGATCAGGCCGCGTCGGCGGGGAGCAGCACGAAGGCTTCCCCGCCGGGCGTGGTCAGTGAACGGAAATGGTCGTGATCGAGCGTGGCGATGCGGTCGGTGCGGATGCGTCCGGCGAGCGCCACGAGCGAGGCGTCGGCGAGGCCGACCTGCGGGTGGCGGCGGGCGATGGCGATGGTCTCCACCATCGCGTCGGCCCACCAGCGCACGGCGTATGCGCCGCGGTTCAGGTCGTTCCAGAGGCCGGCGCTGAAGTCGGGGCCGAGTGCGGCGGCGAGGTGGTCCATCTCGGCGACGGCGAGCGGCGAGGTGACGAGGTCGTCGTCGACGGTCGCCACCCAGTCGCGCACGCGCGCGTGGTCGTGGTCGCGGGCGCGCATCAGCGCCACGACGATCGAGGTGTCCAGGACGACGGCCATCAGATGGTTGGTTCCGCGGCCGTCGTGCCCGGCCGGCGTCGTATCGGCGCCGCGGGACGATGCCAGACGGGTGCGAGGGTCGTGGCATCAACCATCTAGCGGTCCCCGAAGCCGGAGGCGCGCAGGTAGCGCTCGTCGTTGCGGGCGATGTCGGGGGGGCCGTCGTCGGCCAGGCCGACGGCCTGCGGGCGCGGCCGCTGCGGGCGCTGCACCGCGCCGGCGAGCGTGCGGCGGATGAACTCCGCCTTCGTGAGACCCTCGTCGGCCGCGCGGCGCGCGAGCGCCTCGTCCAGCGCCGGTTCCAGGTACACGCTCGTCTTCTTCACCCTACGTAGGGTATCACCGGTGCGGGAGTTGGCAGGCCGGTCCGCGCGAACGCCCCTGCGCGCTGCGCGACCCGAGGCGTAGCGTCCGGTCCATGTCGTCGGCAGGCCGCCAGACCGCCCCCATCGCGCTGCTGTGCGCGGCGGTGACCGGCGCCCTGGCCGCCCACCCCGCGCTGGCCACGGGGCTCCTGCATCTCGCTCCGGCGATCGGCCTCCTGCTGCTGCTCGCGCTCGGCCGGTACGTCGGCGAGGGCCGGATCGCGCGGTTCGCCGAGCGGCGCGTGCGCCGCCCGGTCCGCGGCCGGGCCACCGCGCCGGCGCTGCTGCGCGCTCGCGCGCGCGGGCTCGCCCGGGGAGGCGCGCTGCTCGGCGCGTCCCTCGCCGTATCCGCCTTCGCCCTGCCCGACGCCGCCGTCGCCCACGGCATCGGCGGGGTCAGCGACCTGCCGATCCCGGGCTGGCTGTTCGCCTGGGCCGCCGCGGCCGTGCTCATGCTGTCGTTCGTCGCGCTCGGCGTGCTGTGGCCGCGCCGCGCCTGGAGGGCCTGCGCCGGCGCGAGCTGCTGACGCTGCCCCGCTGGCTCGACCCGGTCGCCGGGGCGCTCGGCGTCGCCGTCACCGCCCTCGTGGCGACGAGCGCGCTGGCCGGCACGACCGACGCCGCGACGAACCTCGCGCCCACGTTCGTGTGGGTCGTCTTCTGGGTCGCGCTGCCGCTGGCGAGCGTCGTGCTCGGCGATCTCTACACGCCGATCGATCCGTGGCGGGCGATCGCCCGCCTCGCGCACAGGGCAATCCGCCGCACGCGAGCGGGACGCACCACACGGCCGAGGCGACGGGGGATTGCCCCGTACCCGGTGGCGCTCGGGCGCTGGCCGGCGGCCGCGGGCCTGGCGGCGATCGGCTGGGTGGAGCTCGTGTGGGTCCGCCGCGACGATCCGCGCGCGCTGGGCTGGCTGATCCTCGGCTACGGCGCCGTGCAGCTCGCGGGCATGGCCCGCTACGGCATCGTCGCGTGGCGGCGCAACGCCGACCCGTTCGCCGTCTACGTCCACGTGGTCGCCCACGTCGCGCCGCTGGTCACCGAGGGCCGCCGCGTGCTCGGCCGCGCGCCGCTGACCGGGCTCCCGTCGCTCGCCGTCGTGCCGGGCACCACCGCCGCCCTGTGCGCGCTGCTCGGCACCACGGCGTACGACGGCCTCAGCCGCGGCAGCCTGTGGATGCGCGTCGCGCCCGGCGCGGCGGGCGCCGTCGGCGACCTCGGCCTGAGCCCGGCGGTCGCGGGCGAGGTCCTCGGCACGCTCGGCCTGGCGCTGGCCGTCGCGCTCGTCGCGGGCGTGTACGGCGCCGGCGTGCTCGGGATGCGGCGCCTCAGCCGCGGCGCCGAGGGCGCGGCGCTCGGCGCTCGATTCGCGCACTCGCTCGTGCCGATCGCGGTGGCCTACGTCGTCGCGCACTACTTCTCGCTCGTCACGGTGCAGGGCCAGGCGCTCGCCGCGCTGGCGTCCGACCCGCTGGGGAGCGGCGCCAACCTCTTCGGCACCGCCTCGCTGACCGTGAACTACGGGCTGCTCTCGGCCGCCACGGTCTGGGGCGTGCAGGTCGTCGCGCTCGTCGCCGGCCACGTCGGCGGACTCGTCCTCGCCCACGACCGCGCGCTCACCACGTTCTCCAGCCACCGCCGCGCGGTGCGCTCGCAGCGCTGGATGCTCGTCGTGATGGTGGGCTTCACGAGCCTCGGGCTGTGGCTGCTGTCCGGGGCGTGACCGGCGCCCGCAGGAGCCGCACCAGCGTCAGGACCGCCAGCGCCGCCATGAGCAGCGCGCTGGCGACGCACCAGATGCAGATCGCCTCGATCGTGAAGACCTCGCGGTAGGTCAGGTAGCCGCTGAAGGCGGCGCCGAGGACCGCCATCGCGGCGGCGGCGAGGAGCGCCGCCTCCCCGGGCACGAAGAGCGCCGCGAGGATCGCCGCGTAGCCGCCGAGCCCCAGCAGCGCGACCGGCACGCCGGCGAGCGACGACCACTCCGACGTCTGGACGCGCTCGCAGCCGTGGGCGATCTCGCAGATCGGCGCGATGCCCGCGTAGTGCACGTAGGTCAGGTAGCCCGACACCGCGAGGCCGAGCACGCAGCACGCGGCGGCCGCGAGGCGGAGGCGATCACTCATCGCTGCGCCACCGCGGCGTCGACGGCGGCCTGCAGGCCCTGGGTGTCGACCGCTCGGAGCGCCGCGCCGCGGCCGACGAGGAACGTCGGCGTGGACTGGACGCCGTGGCGCTGGGCGAGGGCGTCGGCGGCGCGCAGCCGCGCGGTGACCGCCGCCGAGCTCATGTCCGACAACGCCCGCCGCGCATCCAGGCCCGGGATCGCGGCGGCGACGCGGCGCAGCAGCTCGTCGGTGACCCAGCCGGAGTTCTCCGGCCCCTGCTGCGCGTAGAGCAGCTCGGCCGCGTGCCACAGGCGGTCCTGCAGGCCCGCGGCCTCGACGAAGCGCCCGGCCTTCTCCGAGTCGGGCCCGATGAACGCGAGCGGCTGGAATTCCATGCCCACGCGTCCGGGCCGCACGTCGCGCCCGACGATCTGCGCGACCTCGCCGAGGGCGGCCTCGCGGCAGAACGGGCACTGGAGGTCGGCGAACTCGACGACGCGCACCGGCGCGCGCGGCCGGCCCAGCACGGGGCCGCTCTGCGGGATCCCGGCGAGGAGCCGCGTCGTCGGGGCGCCCGCCACCGTGCCGGTCGTCCCCGAGCCGGTCTGCGAGCCGGAGGTCGACCCGCCACCGCCGCTCGAGACGGCGATCGCGACGACCACGGCGACGACGGCGCCGAGCAGGACGGCGCCGAGGCGCACGAGGCGCCGGCGGCGGGCATCGCGGGTGGAGGGGGGATCGGGGGAGCTCATGTCCTCACAAAGTCGGGAACGCGCCGGCGCACCGGCGCGCCTTCCGGCTGGGTAGGCCGCTCAGCGGACGCGGAAACCGAAGCGACCGCGCTCGCTGTGGCCGTCACTCGCGCGGGCCCGCCAGCTCACCGTGTAGCGGCCGCGGGTGAGCTTGCGCGCGAACGTCGCGCGCAGGAGCGCGTGGTTGCCCGGCGCCAGGCCGGCCGCGCGGGCGGCGACGGCCGCGCCGTCGCTGCGCGCGACGCTGATCGTCCCGGTCACCACGGAGTCGCCGAAGCGCACGCTCACGGTGCGAATGGGCGAGACCGTCGCGCCCTTGGCCGGGAAGGTGCCGATGACCGGCGCGTGGGCGTACGCCGGCACCGCGGCCAGGCCGCCGGCGACCACGACGCCGAGCACGGCGGTGCGGGTCGATCGCATTGGCATGTCTGCCCTCTCTGTCTCATGGATGACGCGGAGCGGGTGGCGGGGCGGATCCCGCCACCCGCAGCTTCCGGTGCCGTCAGGCGGTCGCCGCCGCGCGGGGGTTGCCGGCCTTGCGTCGCCGGCTCGACGCGAACGCGCCGCCCCCGAACAGCAGGCCCAGGCCGCCGGCGACGAGCGCGGCGATGCTGAGGCCGTCGGCGTCACCCGCGTCCGAGGCGGCGACCGGCTGCGCGGGGCCGCCGGTGTCGGCCGCGCCGCCCATGGCCCCGTGGCCCGCCGATGCGGCAGCGCCCGCGGCCGTCCCGGCGGCGGTCACCTTCACCTGCGGCGCCGGCTGATCGGAGCCGGGGGCGCCGATCCAGCGGACGATCTCGCCGTTGCTGTAGGTCTGCAGCGCCTTGAAGGTCAGCGTGTCGCCGGCCTTGCCCGGGATCTGGACGGAGATCGGGAAGTCCATGAACTGGCCCGGGGCGATGCCGCCGGCGCGGCTCGTGCGCGTCCACACCATGCGGCTGACGGCCTCGGTGATCGGGCCGTCGTCGGTCTGGATCGGCGTGGCGAGCTTCGTCTTGATGACGCGGACCTTCCAGCCCGGCTTGGGCTCGTAGGACGCGGACGCGAAGCCGGCGGGGAACTGGACGTCGACCTTCGTGGTCTTCGCGTTGTCGCGCTCGGTGGGCACCCGGACGTCGAGGACGGTGAACGCCCCGGCCGGTGCGGTCTTCGGCTGCAGCGTGACGTGGGCCTGCGCCGCGGCGGGCAGGGCCAGGGCGGCGATGGCGGTGGCGACGATGATCTTGCGATGCATGACGGAACTGCTCCTCGTGTCTCGTGATGGGAATGGGACCGGCCGTGGGAGGCGGGGCGCCAGAGCGCGCCGCCGTCACCGCGGCGGAGCCCGTCCCGCCAGGGAGCAGCCGACGAGGAGCCCGCCGCGCGGCACGAGCCGCGGCCGGCGGCGCGGAACACGCGGCGCGGGCGTGACCGCCCGGCGCACGCGCGCGAGCAGCGGCGCGAGCACGCGCTCGCCGGGGTACCGCCCGGCCAGCAGGGGCAGGAGCAGGACGAACGCCGGCGCCAGGAACAGGAGCCCCGTGTCGAGGCCGCCGACGTGCAGGCCGGCGAGCCACAGCGCGGCCATGACCGCCACGCCGACGAGCGTCCGCGCCACGTGACGGCGCCGCTCGCTCATCGCACCGTCGCCTTCACGGTCGTGGCGTACTCGTCGAAGTCGGACACGCGGTCGGTGACGCGGAGCCGCCAGTCGCCCGCCGGGGCCAGGGTCACCGAATCGGCGACGTAGTGGCCGGGGCCGGCGCGGTGCAGCGTGAGCTTCAGCGGCCCGATCTGGTGGCTCGGCAGGCTCGCGTCGACGCGGATCTCCTTCGTGCCGGTGAACGGCGCGCCGTCGCGTGCGCGGAAGAGGTACAGGTGCACGGCGTTGGGCCCGACCCGCGCCGGATCGACGGTGGCCTCGAGGTCGAGCGGCCCCATCCGCTCGCTGACCGACACCGGGCCGGCGTTCGCGGTCGCCGCGGTCGAGGGCGCGTAGCTCGTGAGGGCTCCGGTCACGCCGAGCACCGCGATGATCAGGGCGACCTCGGCACGCAGCGTGCGGCGCAGCAGGCGGCCCGCGTCGCCGGGCGCCGCGCCGCCGGCGGCCATGCGGCGCAGGCGCGGCACGACGCGCTGCCGGTTCACGGCGCCGAGCGCGATGAGGACGAGCAGCAGCCCCGCCTTGATGAGCACCGCGCGGCCGAACGGCGTGCTCGTGAGCGCGCCGATCGAGCCGACCTCGACGATCGCCTGCGCGGCGCCGGTCAGCGCGAGCGCGAGCACGGAGGCGAGCGCGAGCCGCGAGAAGCGCGGGAGCGTGGCGGCGAGCACGCGGGTGCGCGCCTCGGGGGCCACCGCGCGCGTCGCGGCCGGCACCGCCACCAGGAGGAAGACGAGGCCGCCGAGCCAGGCGCTCATCGCGAGCACGTGGATCACGTCGGCCGGGACGAGCAGCGCGGCGGGCGACTGGCTCCGCGCGTGGCCGCCCAGCGCGGGGGTGAGCGCCAGCGCGCAGCCGACGAGCCCGAAGCCGATCGCTGCGGCCGGCCCGCTCGGGAGGCGTCGGGCCGATGCGCCATCGGGGCTTGCGGACTCGCCGGCGTGCGCGCTCGCGCCCACGCCCCGCAGGGTCGGCATCCGGCCGGGCCCGGCGGACAGCGTGTTGGCGCCGGCCATCGCGACGGCCGGATGCAGCCGCGCCCGCGCGGGGACCGGCGCCAGGCGCGCCACGGCGAGCCCGGCGCCCAGCAGCACGAAGGCGGCGAGGCGCAGCGCCCACATCTCGCCGAAGTTCGTGGCGAGGACGTCGCCGAGCACCGTGGCGTTCAGGGCGCCCCAGAACGAGGTGCCGGCGGCCGTCGCGCCCTCGAGGACGATCCCCGCGCCCGTCGCCGCCGCGCCGGCGACGGCCCCGACGGCGAGCAGCCGGTGCGCGCGGCGGTCGAACGGCGCGGCGGCGGCGGGCGCGGCGGCGGCCCCGAGCGACGGGCGCCAGACGATCCAGAGGAACAGCAGCCCGCCGAGGGCGAGCGCGATCGCGAGGTAGCCGACCCCCTTGACGGCGCCGAAGGCGACCTGCGTCACCGGACCGGCCGCGGCGGCGTCGACGAGGTCGGCGACCGAGGCGGACGGCGGCACGCCGGCCCGGCCGACGCTGAAGACGAAGCCGCCGGACACCGGATGCCCGTCGGCGGAGACGACGCGGTACGTCGCCGTGTAGGACCCCTGCGAAAGACCGGAGCGCAGGCCGACGCCGATCTTGGCCCCGGCGCCGCCGGGATGCGCCACGCGCGCGTCGTCGACGCGCCCGCCCCTGGCGTCGAACACGCGCACCGACCCGGCGCTGCCCGTCACCGCCTCGTCGAAGGAGAACACGACCTCGGCGGGCTGCTCGCGCACCGTCGCCCCCCGCTGGGGGCTGGTGGCCTCGAGGGTCGCATGCGCA
>JAXDHC010000175.1:0-10134 GCA_034664705.1 Solirubrobacteraceae bacterium | reverse complement strand
GCGAAGACCTGTAGCAGCTGGACGATGTGCTCGACGACATGACCGCCCTGGATCACGACGACCGCAGTCATGAAGAGGAAGACACGCTCGTCCAGGGCGACGCGCGGTCGGGTCGCGGGCGCGGCGCGGGCCGCCGGTCCCATCAGCGTGAAGTGCGACATCGACGCCTCCTCACGTCTCCCGCCACGTCGCCGCAGCGTCGTCCCGACTCTAGCCGCGCCCGGCGAGACCGCGCAAGGCCTGCTCAGTATCGTGAGCGCTCTTGCGCCAACCCACCGGCCCGCGCTACGGTCGGACAGCCGTCATCCGACCCGTCATGCAGAGGAGGCGTTGCCCGTGAAGCGATTCATCGCCGCCGGCGCACTCGGCGTGCTCTCCGCGGCCTTCAGCGCGTCTGCCGCCGCGGCGCCGCCGAAGATCGAGACGTCCCCGGTGACCTTCACGATGTCGTCGAAGGCCTGCCGGCACCTGCCCCGGGGCACAACCATTCGCGGGAAGGGCACCATGCGGTCCGTCACGACGACCACGATCGTGCAGGGAGGGGCCACGCGGGTCATCAACTCGTCACACGCGCGGGGGACGGCGACCGATCAGGCCAGGAACACGTACGTGTTCGACTACTCGAACACGTTCAACGTCCGCAACCTCGCTCCGAGCCCCTCGCTCTACACGGGGCTCATGTACGACCTGTTCACGCTCTCGGGCACCGGGCCGGCGCAGCTCGCCAACGGGTTCCTGGCGCAGTTCACGACCGACCTCGGCACGTTCGCGCGGTTGGATCCGGTCAACACCTTCGGCGATCCCGTCAACTTCGGCGCGGGCACCGCGCGCTGCGATCCGCTCTGAGAGATCGTGGTCGGCGTGAGCCGGCGCCGGAGGGCGGCACGGTCAGGAGGGCGCGACGCGGAGGCTCGGTGAACTGCAGCGCCGGTCCTCGCAGACGTAGGGACGGCCGTGGTCGCCGGCGTGGAAGTGCACGCGCTCGGCGTGGGCGTGGCTCGCGCGCAGCGCGCGGGTCACCGCGAGTCCGAGGCGGTGGGTGAGGGGTGTCATGGCTCTTTCGGGGGTCGTGGGGGACAGTGGTGGGTGTGCGTGCGAGCCGGGCGGGGCCGGGCTCGTCCAGGCGTCGATGTCGCGGTGACCGAGCGCGCGGGCGACGGACACGCGGTGGCGCCCGTCGAGCACGTAGTAGCCGTCGGGCCGCTCGATCACGGCGACCGGCGGCAGCGCGCGGCCGTCGCGGTGGGCGCGCGCGACGCGCTGCCAGCGGGATGACACGCGATCGGTCGTGGGCCGGAAGTCGGCGTCGAAGTCGGCTGTTGCGTCCACGGTTCCGACGATCGCCTCGAGCGGGATCGACCGCAGCCGCGCCGGGCGCCAGAAGAGCGCGGCGACGTCGCCGAGGTCCCGCGGCCGGTTCGGGCCGGGACGGCGCGCCCTGAGTCGCCGGCACGCGCGGGCGGCGACGCCGCGCCGGCGCGCGCGCTGGAAGTCGGCGCGCGCGTCGGTCGCGGCCATGGTCGTGATGGCTGCCTCGCACACGGGCTCAGCGGCCGCTCGCGACGAGGGCGTCGGGCGGGACGTAGGCGAACACGTCGGGGTTCGCGCCGATCCGGCCGCCCGCGCCGTCGTCGAGCGCGTCGATCGTCTCGACGTCGCCGGGCGCGAGCCGGACGTCGAACAGCTCGAAGTTCTCCTCGATCCGCGCGGGCGTCGCCGACTTGGGGAACACGATGTTGCCGCGCTCGATGTGCCAGGCGAGGACCACCTGGGCCGGTGACCGGCCGAGCCGCTCGGCGATCGCCGTGATCGCCGGGTCGCCGAGCACCTTGCCCTGCGCGATCGGCGACCACGCCTCGGTGGCGATGCCGTGGGCCTTGCCGTAGGCGTGGACCCGGTCGTTGAGGAAGTAGGGGTGAAGCTCGATCTGGTTGACCGCCGGCGCGACGTCGCTCTCGGCCGCGAGGCGCTCGAGGTGCGCGACCTGGAAGTTCGAGACGCCGATCGAGCGCGCGCGTCCGTCCTGGCGGAACTCCTCGAGCGTCCGCCACGTGGAGACGAAGTCGCCGTCGTAGAGGGTCGGGAGCGGCCAGTGGATGAGGAAGAGATCGACGTGGTCGACCCCCAGCTCGCAGAGCGTCCGATCGAACGCCCGGCGGGCGTCGTCGGGGCGGTGGAAGCGGTTGCTGAGCTTGCTCGTGATGAAGACGTCAGCGCGGTCGAGTCCGGAGTCGCGGACGGCCTCACCGACCCCCTTCTCGTTGCCGTACATCTGCGCCGTGTCGATGTGCCGATACCCGACCTCCAGGGCGTGGCCGACCGCGCGGGCGGTGTCCTCGGGCTCGATCTGGAAGACACCGAAGCCGAGCTGGGGGATGGTGTGGCCGTCGTTGAGCCGGATCGTGGGAACGGGGGTCATGGGGTCTTTCGCTCCTTCGTTGGTGACCGTCAGTCTGGAGGGCCATCCGCATAGCGTCAAATCATGGTTTTCGCAGTCCGATAGTCTCTTCCTATGGATCCCCGGCGAGTGCTCACCTTCCGCGCGGTCGCGCACCAGAGCTCCTTCTCGCGTGCCGCGCGCGAGCTCGCGCTGTCCCAGCCGTCGGTCTCCAACCAGGTGGCCGCGCTCGAGCGCGAGATCGGCGCCCGGCTGCTGGAGCGCGAGCCCGGGGGCCTGAGGCTCACGCGCGAGGGCGAGATCCTGCTCGAGCACGCCGACGCCATCGCCGAGCGCTTCCAGCTCGCCGACGACCAGCTGACCGCCGCCGCACAGGGGCAGCGCGCGCGACTGCGCATCGGCGCGTTCCCCACCGCGCTCGCCGCGCTCGTCCCCGCGGCCATCGCGCGCGTGCGCCTCCAAAACCCCGACGCCACGGTGACCGCCGACGAGGGAACCGACGACGACCTGCCCGCGCGCGTCCGCTCCGGCGAGCTGCACCTCGCGGTGAGCTTCCAGGACACCGCCGAGCTTCGCCACGAGCCGGCCGGCGTCGAGCGCCGCGACCTGTTCCGGGAGCAGTTCAGGGTCGCGCTCGCCCCCGATCACCCCCTCGCGGACCGCCCGGAGGTGCGCCTCGCCGACCTCGCCGCCGACGACTGGGCCGCCGCCGCCACCGACGGGCTGATCGTCCACGCCTGCCGCGCCGCCGGCTTCGAGCCCAACCTCGTCTCGATCACCCGCGACCAGCTCGCGATCCGCGGACTGATCAGCCGAGGGCTGGCCGTCACGCTCGTCCCCGAGCTGCTCGCCGAACCGTTCAAGGACCTCGCGCTCCGACCCATCGCCGGCACCGGCCCTTCACGCGACGTCTACGCCCTGCTGCCGCCGGGCGGCAGGCACCCGCTCGTCGCAGCCGCCCTCGACGCGCTCGACACCACCGCCCGACAGCTGCAGGGACCGAGCGCGCGATAGGCCGAACGGCGCAGCCGCAACCGACGAGGGGCCGGGACCCTGTCCGCCAGGGGGGCGATACCGTGCCGAGCGTGGTGCTCGCGACCGACGTTCAGATGCTCATCGGCTCGGCGATGCCGGTCGTCCTCGCGATCGCCTTCGCCGCGATTTTGGTGCTGCGACGCCGTGATCGCCGGCGCGCCGACCCCGACAACGACTAGGCGCCGGAGGGCGATCCGGTCACGAACGTCACACGATCGCCGCAGCAGACCTTCAAGACCCAGCGCCACGTGCGGCTGCTGCGCCGCCGACCGTCGCGCGTCCCGCAGTGGAGAGCCCCGCACAGCGAGGCTCTCCCGTCGCCGGGCGCCCGCGCCTCAGCCGCCGTTGACGCTCGGGGGCGCCGCCGCCGGGGGCAGGGGCATGGCGCGCGTCCACGCGACGTTGAAGGTGACCGTCCTGCCCGCGCGCGTGCACCGCACGTTCGCGGTGGTCGTCGCGGTGAACTTCTCCTTGCACGTGTAGCCCTTCGGCGGGATGCGCGTGCGGGCAAAGCTCTTCGCCGCCGTCTTCGCCGCGACACACGTCCCGCTCGACGTCGTGACCTTCGCGACCTTGGTCCCGTTCCCGACGCCGGAGACCGCGCCGCAGCCCTTGGCCGCGGCGACTCCGACGGCGGGGGAGACCGCAGCGACGATGGCGATCGCGGTACCGGTCGCCGCGGCGACGGTCAGACGGTGGCGAGGCATAGATCTCCGGCTCCTTGGGTGCGGCGCGCCAATGTCCCGGACGGCAGGCGTGCGAAGCAATCGTTCGTTCGTCCACTGGCCGGGTTTCGTGAGAGTGGGGAGGCAGCCGCACCTCTTCGCATTTCGTTATATGAATATAATTGATATATGTCTATCACTATCCCGACGACGCCGGCCACGGCGGACCGCGTTGCGCGCACTCGGCCCCGGCTCGTGCTCGCGATCTGCTGCATGAGCCTGCTCATCGTCGGGATGGACGTGACGATCGTCAACGTCGCGTTGCCGTCCATCCAGCGCGACCTCGATGCGTCGGTCTCGTCGCTGCAGTGGACGACCGCCGCCTACACCGTCGTACTCGCGAGCCTGCTCATGCTGGGCGGGTCGACGGCGGACCGCCTCGGTCGCGCCCGGGTGTTCAAGGTCGGCCTCGCCCTGTTCACCGCCGCGTCCCTGGCGTGCAGCCTCGCGCCGGGGATGGGCTGGCTCATCGCTTTCCGCGTGGTTCAGGGCGTCGCCGGCGCGATGCTCAACCCAGTGGCGATGTCGATCATCCGCAACACGTTCGAGGATCCGCGCGAGCGCGCGCAGGCCATCGGCGTGTGGGGCGGGGTCGTCGGCCTCAGCATGGCCCTCGGCCCGGTGCTCGGCGGCGTGCTCGTCGACTCGGTCGGCTGGCGGTGGATCTTCCTGGTCAACATCCCCATCGGCCTGGCGGCGATCACGCTCACGGCGCGCTTCGTGCCGGAGTCCCGCGCGCCGCGGCCGCGGCGTCCCGATCCCCTCGGCCAAGTCCTGGTCATCCTCATGCTGGCGAGCTCGACCTCGGCGATCATCGAGGGCCCCAGCCTGGGGTGGGGCTCGCCGTGGATCGTCGCCCTCGCGGTCACAGCCGGCGTCTCGCTCGTGACGCTCGTGCGCTACGAGCTGCGCAGGGTCGACCCGCTCATCGAGCCGCGCTTCTTCGCCAGCCGCCCGTTCGCCGCGGCGACGGTCATCGCGGTCGCCGCGTTCACGGCGTTCGGCGGGTTCCTGTTCCTCAACACGCTCTACCTGCAGGACGTGCGGGGGCTCTCGCCGGCGAGCGCCGGGCTGTGCACGCTGCCGATGGCGGCCATGACCGTGCTGTGCAGCCCCGTTGCCGGCCGCGTCGTCGGGGCGCGCGGGGTGCGCGGCCCGCTGGTCGTCGGCGGCCTCGGCCTGGGCGCGGGCAGCCTGATGCTCGTGTCGCTGAGCGCCGACACCTCCCTCGTATGGGTGCTCGCCGCGTACTGCGTCTTCGGGCTAGGGTTCGGCGCCGTGAACCCGCCGATCACGGACGCCGCCGTGGCGGGCATGCCGCCGAGCCAGGCCGGCGTGGCCGCCGCCGTGGCGACGACGAGCCGCCAGGTCGGCCTGACGCTGGGCGTCGCGGTGGTCGGGGCGGTGGCCATCGCGAGGATCGACGGCTCGCTCCACGACCATCTCGCGACAGCCAGCCACCCGGCGTGGTGGCTCATCGCCGCCATGGGGGCCGGGATCGCGGCGCTCGGTCTGGCCGCGAGCACCGCGGCGGCCCAGGCCGGCGCGGAGCGGACCGCGGCGCGCCTGCACGAGGCGCCGCAGGAGGCGTGATGGGCGGGGTGGACCCGGACCTCGCGCGTCGCGCCTGGCGCGCGATGTCGGACGTCGTGCTCGACCACGACCGCAAGGACGCAGTGTCGGAGGCGCTCGACCTGAGCTTCGCGCGCGTGCGCGCGCTGCGACGGCTGGCCACGCAGCCGCTCACGCTGCGCGCGCTCGCCGAACGACTGGCGGCCGACCCGCCGTATGTCACGCTGATCGTCGACGACCTGGAGAAGCGCGGGCTGGTGCGGCGGATGCCTCATCCCGAGGACCGGCGGGCCAAGCTCGTGGAGCTGACCGCGGCCGGCCGCGCCGCCGCCGCACGCGCCGACGCGATCCTGGACGAGCCGCCGGCCGCGCTGCGCGACGTCCCTGCCGAGGACCTGGCGGCCATGCTGCGCGTGCTCGACCGCCTCGCCCGCTAAAGCGCCCCGGCGGGTCGCGCCGTCGCCGAGATGTCCGGCCCGTCGATCGTGGGCTGCGCCGCGGTGGTGGCGAGGAAGCGCTCGCGCAGGACGTACTTCTGCACCTTGCCGGAAGGCGTCAGCGGGAAGGCGTCGAGGACCGTCCAGTGGCGCGGCGTCTTGTGCGGCGCAAGACGATCGCGGCAGTAGGCGAAGAGCCGCTCCGGATCGGGCGTCCGTCCTGCCGCGGGCCGGATGAACGCCGCCACCTGCTCGCCCCACGTGGGATCCGGGACGCCGAGGACCGCCACGTCGGCGACGTCCTCGTGCTCGAAGAGCACCTGCTCGATCTCGCGCGGGTAGATGTTCTCGCCGCCACGGATGATCATCTCCTTCAGCCGCCCGCCGATCCGGCAGTAGCCGCGGGCGTCCATCGACGCCAGGTCGCCGGTGTGCAGCCACCCGTCGGGATCGATGGCGGCGGCGGTCGCCTCCGGGCTCTCGAAGTAGCCCGTCATCACGTGGTAGCCGCGCGTGCAGAGCTCGCCGACGACGTCCGGCGCGACGGTCTCGCCGCTTGCGACGTCGACGATCTTGACGTCGGTGTGCGGCAGCGGCCGCCCGAGCGTGGTCGCTCGGTCCTCCGGGTCGTCGTCCGGCGCGGTCTGGGTGATGACGGGCGACGCCTCGGTCTGGGCGAACACGATGCTCAGGGGCGCGTCGAACGCCGATTCGACGCGGCGCACCAGCCCAGGCGTCACGACGGCGCCTCCGGTCGCGAGGCATCGCATCGACGACACGTCGGTCGCGCTGAAGCGCGGGTGGTCGAGCATCCCGATCAGCATCGTGGGTACGCCGAGCAGCCACTCGACGCGCTCGGCCTCGATCAGCTCCAGCATGAGGCCGGGGTCGAAGAAGGGGGGGAGGACCAGCGTGCCCTCGCTGGCGAGCGCGCCGAGGACGCTCATCGCGCACCCGGCGGTGTGGAACAGCGGCATCGGGCTGAGCTGCACGTTGCCCGGGGCTCGGCCGAGGCGGTCGACGTACAGGCGGGCGTTGTTGACGATCCCACGGTGGTGGAGCACGGCGCCCTTGGGACGCCCCGTGGTGCCGGACGTGTACTGGATCTGCGCGGCGGCTCGCGGGTCGACGGCGGGCAGGCGCTCGGTGGGCGAGCCGCTTGCGCAGAAGGCGTCCCACTCGGCGAACGAGACGACCTCGCGCAGCAGGGGCAGGTCGCCGCGGACCGCGTCGAGCATCTCGGCCATGGCCGTGCCGCGGTACTCGGGGACCAGGAAGATCCCGTTCGCGCGCGACTGGCCGAGGACGTGCACGAGCTCGCCCTCGCGAAGCGCCGGGTTGACCGTGACGATCGTGACTCCCGCCAGCCCGGCCGACAGCTCGAGGATCACCCACTCCGGGATGTTGTTCGCCCAGACCGCGACGCGCTCGCCCGGCGCGAAGCGGGCCAGCAGCGCCCGAGCCGCCCTTTCGGAGTGCTCGAGCAGCTCGGCGTACGTCCACCGCCGGCGCTCCGCGGGGTCGGGTGCACCGACCACCAGCGCGGTCGCCGCGGGCGCCCTGGAGGCGGTCGCCCGCAGCAACTCGCCGACGCTGACATCGAGAATCGGCCGAGCGCCATCCGCGGTCCAGTGGGCGGTCGAGCGCGCCACCATGAGCGTCCCTTCGTCGACGATGGGCTGCGTCGGCGAGGCTAACCGCGCACCGCCGCCGCGGCAAGCCGGCGGTCCGCGCGCACGGCGGATCGGCCGTCCCGCCGCAGGTCTTGCCCGCCGAGGGCGGCGGCCTATGGTCGCTCGTGGCTTTCCACCTGCGATCTCGAGGAGATCCGCTCCGTGGCCCAGGCTCTCGCAGCGGCCCGCGCACGGAGGTGTGCTCGCGCGCCTCCGGGCGACTCGGTCGCCCTGTCAACCCGAGTCCCACCTCGAAGGGAAGTCACCATGCGCAAGCTCGGCATCGCCACGGCGTTCGCGCTGGCCGCGGGCCTGGCCTTCGGCGGCGCGACCCTCGCCAGCGGCGACGACGGCGAGGGCTCCGCCCACGGTCGCGGCGGCCGGACCTTCACGATCTACGCTCCGACCGCCGCGAACCGGATCGCGTTCCTCCCCGAGACCGCCGGCAAGTTCAGCCTGGGGGACCGGGTCGTCTTCTCCGACGACCTGTTCACCTCCAAGGGCGGCGAGTCGCTGGGGATCGACGGTGGCGTCTGCACCGTCGTCCGCATCGCCGACGCCACGACGAACTCCGGCGTGCTGCAGTGCAACATCACGTTCTCGCTGCCCGACGGGCAGATCGCGACCCAGGAGCTGCACACACTGACCAACGGCGAGCTCACCGGCACCCAGCCCGGCGCGATCACCGGCGGCACCGGGAGGTACCGCGACGCCGCGGGCCAGGTCTCGGTCGAGTTCCTCAGCACGACCGAGGCGTTCATCACGTTCATGCTCGACGGCTGACCGGACGCGTGCGGTGCCCGCGCGCCCGGTGCGGGGCGCGGGTACCGCGCCGCGTCCTCATCGTCGGCGCTCGAGGACGGCGCGGCGTGCCGCCGGCTAACCGGAGGAAGCAGCGTGGCGTCGCCCGACGCGGTAGCGCATGTGGGTGACACCGCCCTCGCCCTCGAGGATCCGGGTGCGCTCGAGCTCGATGTGCTCGGGACGGAGGTTGTCGAAGAGACGGCGCCCTTGCCCGAGGAGCACCGGGACGAGATGGATCTCGAGCTCGTCGAGGACGCCGGCGCCGAGCGCGAGCTGCGCGGTTCCGGCGCCGTGGACGAGCACGTTCTTGTCATCCGCAGCCCGCTTGGCCGCGGACATCGCGGTCCTGACGTCGTTCACATAGGTGACCAGCGGCCATTGCCCCATTTCGCTGTCGGGCTCACGGCGGCTCAGGATGAAGATCGGCACGCCGTCGTGGTGGTCGCCGTCCCAGCCGCCGGCCGGCTCGAAGGTCCCCCGGCCGGCGACGACCGCCCCGGTCGCCATGAACTCGTCGACCACCTGGCCGTTGACGCCGGCCAGGCGGCCCGAGATGGCCTTGCGGTCGCCGTCGGCAGCCGTCGGGGCCCACTCGTGCAGGCGGTGCCCGCCGTCGCCGAGCCCGTTGCCCGGTCCCTCATTGGGCCCGGCGATGAATCCGTCGAGGGACATGGACATGTAGAGAACGGTTGCGGACACGGCGTCCCCTTTCCTGGTCTGACTGAGACCGTGGGGTGCCGCGAAACTCATCGCTCGGCCCGACGACAGCTTCGGCGCTCTCGCGCGGCGATCGGATTGCCTCCGAACGCCCGGAGCGCGGTTCCCGCCGGCTGAGCGCGGATGGACCCGGGCGGCGAGCGCTTGTCACCGTCCGCACCTGACGGGTAGGGTCCGCCGATGAACCGTCTTCTAGTCGTTGCCCTCGTCGCGCTCGCCGCAGCCCCCGCAGCTGCGCTCGCCGCCCCGAGCCCTGGATCGTATTCCGGTACGTCGAGCGGAAAGTACATCCAGGTCGGCCAGACGACAGAACCGACCGACAAGGGGAAGGTCACCTTTACGGTCCGGAGCAACAAGGTCTTGAACCTCCGGCTGAGAGGGCAGCTGCTCCAGTGCGGGCCCCCGGCGGAGGTTCCGCTCACCGTGAAGACGATCACGCTGAACTCGTCCGGCAAGGGCACCGCCACCTACACGAACCCGAACGTCGGCCAGCTCAGCGTTTCGATCACGGTTCGCTCCAACGGGACGGCTTCGGGAACCATCCGCCGGCCCGCTTCGGCCACGGGGCTGTGCAATCCGGACTATCCCGTCCGCTTCACCGCCAAGCGGACCTGACGCGCGCACGGCGGCCCGGTCGATAGCCGCAGGGAGGAGCGGTAGCGTTTTCGCACGGACTTGACGCACCGGATCCCGGTCGGTCATGGTTGCGCGATGCACAGGCTCCTCCTCAGCGTCGTCCTGCTCACCATCGGCGCCGCCGCGGCACTGGCCGC
>JAXDHC010000174.1:0-6218 GCA_034664705.1 Solirubrobacteraceae bacterium | reverse complement strand
TCTACCGCGGGATCGGGTTCTGCACGTACACCGAGGTGTGCGGCATGGCCCCGTCGCGCGTGACGGGCCCGACCGGCTTCGGCCTCCAGAGCGGCATGTGGGAGTCCGGCATGGTGCGCGTCCAGATCACGGGCGCGGTCACCGTGTTCACCGGCACGTCGCCGCACGGCCAGGGCCATGAGACGGGCTTCGCCCAGATCGTGGCCGACC
This sequence comes from Solirubrobacteraceae bacterium, assembly GCA_034664705.1. Taxonomy (GTDB): domain Bacteria; phylum Actinomycetota; class Thermoleophilia; order Solirubrobacterales; family Solirubrobacteraceae; genus JAOPZW01. The sequence continues at coordinate 6,008 of JAXDHC010000174.1, read as the reverse complement.
GGCTCGGCGTCGACCCCGAGATCGTCGAGGTCATGCACGGCGACACGGCGACCGGCCCGGAGGGCCTGGACACGTACGGGTCCCGCGGCCTGGCGGTCGGCGGTGAGGCGGTGGCCCGGGCGGCCGAGAAGGTCGCGGCGAAGGCGAAGGCCATCGTCGCCCACCAGCTCGAGGCCGACCCCGCGGACATCGAGCTGCGCGACGGCAAGTGGCAGGTCAAGGGCTCGCCGGACAAGGGCATGAGCCTCGCGGAGGTCGCCGGCCAGGCGTACATCCCGCTGAACCTGCCCGAGGACATGGAGCCGGGCCTGGAGGAGATCTCCTTCTATGACCCGGGCAACTTCGTGTTCCCCTTCGGGGCCCACGCGTGCATCGTCGACCTGGACCCCGAGACGGGCAAGGTGCGCGTCGAGCGCTATGTCGCGGTCGATGACTGCGGCCCGGCGATCAACCCGCTCCTGATCGACGGCCAGGTCCACGGCGGCGTCGCGCAGGCGATCGGCCAGGCGCTGTACGAGCAGGTCGTCTACGACGACACGGGCCAGCTCATCACCGGCACGTTCGTCGACTACGCGCTGCCGACGGCGGGCGAGATCCCGTCGTTCGAGACCGACCGCACGGAGACCCCGTCGCCGTCCAACACGCTCGGCGTCAAGGGCGTCGGCGAGGCCGGCACGATCGCCGGCTCGGCGACCGTCACCAACGCCGTGCTCGATGCCCTGCGCCCGCTCGGCATCGACTTCATCAACATGCCGCTGACCCCGATGCGCATCTGGCAGGCCATCCAGGAGGCCAAGGGCAAGGGCGACGGCCCGCGCGCGAGCGAGCAGGGCCGCGCCGTCGACGAGCACGGGTCCGGCTCCGCCGGCTCCGGACCCACCAGCCCGACCGAGGGAGGCAACCTGTGATCCCGCCTGAGTTCGACTACACGGCCCCGGACACCCTCGACGAGGCGCTCCGCGCGCTCGCCGAGGGCGGCGAGGACGCGAAGATCCTCGCCGGCGGGCACTCGCTGCTGCCGCTGATGAAGCTGCGGCTGGCGGCGCCGTCGCTGCTCGTGGACCTGCGCAAGGTCCCGGGCCTGCGCGGCGTGCAGCGCGAGAACGGCAGCTGGCGCATCGGGGCGATGACCCGGCACGCCGACCTGCAGGCCAACGCCGAGCTGGGCATCGTCCAGAAGGCGGCGTCGCTGATCGCCGACCAGCAGGTCCGCAACCGCGGGACGATCGGCGGCTCGGTCGCCCACGGCGACCCGGCCTCCGATCTGCCCACGGTCCTCGTGGCCACCGAGGGCACCGTGACGATCACGGGCCAGGGCGGCGGCACGCGCGAGGTGCAGGCGTCCGAGATGTTCCAGGACTACCTGACGACGGCCGTCGGCGAGGGGGAGATCCTCACGGAGATCCGCCTGCCCGCGCTGGACGGCTGGGGCTACGGCTACGAGAAGTTCAACCGCCGCTCGGAGGACTGGGCGATGGTCGGCGTCGTCGCGCTCGTCAAGAAGGCGCCCGACGGCTCGTGCGACGACGTGCGGATCGGGCTGACCCACATGGGCTCGACCCCGCTGCGCGCCACCGCGGTCGAGCAGGCTCTGCGCGGGCAGGGCCTCGACGCCCAGGGCATCGCCGCCGCCGCCGAGCAGGCCGCCGAGGGCACCGACCCGCCGGGCGACCTGAACGCCACGCCGGACTACAAGCGCCACCTGGCGCGCGTCCTCACCCGGCGGGCGCTCGAGCAGGCTGTCGGGGTCGCGTCCTGAGCGGTCCCTTCCGGTCACCGGACGCGGTCGGCGAGGCGCTGCGCGAGCAGCACTACCTCGCCGACCGCGCCCTGACCACCTCGGTCTTCCTGGCCGCCGAGCTGGGGCAGCCGCTGCTGCTCGAGGGCGAGGCGGGCGTGGGCAAGACCGAGGTCGCCAAGGCGCTCGCGCAGGCCACCGGCGCGCGCCTCATCCGCCTGCAGTGCCACGAGGGCATCGACGTCCACCAGGCGCTGTACGACTGGGACTACGCCCGCCAGCTGCTCGCGCTGCGCGCGGCCGAGGGCGGCGTCGACGAGGGGGAGCTGTTCTCGCGGCGGTTCCTGCTGCGCCGCCCGCTGCTCGAGGCGCTCGAGCACGACGGGCCCGTCGTGCTGCTCGTCGACGAGGTCGACCGCGCCGACGACGAGTTCGAGGCCTTCCTGCTCGAGCTGCTGTCGGACTTCCAGGTGACGATCCCCGAGCTGGGGGAGACGATCACGGCCCGCCAGCGCCCGCTGGTCGTCCTCACGTCGAACCGCACGCGCGAGCTGCACGACGCGCTGAAGCGCCGCTGCCTCTACCACTGGATCGACTACCCGACGCCCGCGCGGGAGATCGAGATCGTCCGCGCCCGCGTCCCCGGGGTGGCCGAGTCGGTCGCCGCGCGCGTCTGCGACGCGGTGGCGCGCCTGCGGGGCGCCGAGCTCTACAAGCTGCCGGGCGTCGGCGAGACGATCGCGTGGGCGCAGGCCCTGATCGCGCTCGGCGCGCCGGGCGGCGACCTCGACGAGACGCTCGGCGTCGCCCTGAAGGTCCGCGAGGACCTCGATCGCGTGCGTGAGCTGGGAGTCCTCGAGGGTGTCTGACGCCGCCGCCGGCGCGCCCGCCGGCGCGCGGCGGGCCACCGGCGCGGTCCTCGACCGCCTTGCGACGCTCGGCGCGCTGATGCGCGCCTCGGGCGTGCGGGTCGGGACGGGCGAGCTCGAGACCGCGGCGCGGGCGATGGACACGGTCGACGCGTCGATGCGCGGCGACGTCTACCTGGCGCTGCGCACTGTGCTGTGCTCGCGGCGCGCCGACTACGTCGCCTTCGACGCCGCCTTCACCGCCGTGTTCGGCGACGCGGGGCTGCCGCAGCGCGACGACGACGCGCCCGAGCTGCCGCCCGCCGGCACGGAGCTCGTGGTGCCGCGCGTGGCGGCGCCGCCGACCGACGCGCCGGACCCGCAGGCGGCCGGCGAGCCGGAGGTGCGCCCCGCCGCCTACAGCGACGTCGAGGTGCTGACCGACAAGGACTTCGCGCAGTACAGCGACGCCGAGCGGGCGCTCGCCCGCGCGCTCGTCATGCGCCTCGCGCGCCACATGCCGCTGCGCGAGACGCGCCGGACGCGCGCGACGCGGCGCCGCGGCGTGCGCCCCGACATGCAGGCCACCGTGCGCTCGTCGCTGCGCTACGGCGGCGAGCCGCTGGACCGCCGCTGGCGCGCGCACATCCAGGGGCCGCGCAAGCTCGTGCTCGTCTGCGACGTCTCCGGCTCGATGGCGCCCTACTCGCGGATGCTGCTGCAGTACCTGCACGCGGCGGTGGCGACCCACCGGCGGGTGGAGGCGTTCGTGTTCGGCACGCGCCTGACGCGCATCACCAACGAGCTCGGCGTCCGGGACCCCGACCGCGCGCTGGATCGCGCGACGGCGGCCGTCGTCGACTGGTCCGGCGGGACGCGCATCGGCGCGGCGATCGGCGAGCTCAACCGCGTGCACGGCCGCCGGCTCGGCCGCGGATCGGTCATCGTCGTGCTCTCCGACGGCTGGGACCGCGGCGACCCGGCCGTGCTCGGGATCGAGATGGCGCGCCTGCGGCGCTCCGCGCATCGCGTGATCTGGCTGAACCCGCTGAAGGCGGCGCCCGGTTACGAGCCGCTCGCGCGGGGAATGGCGGCGGCGTTGCCCCACACCGACCACTTCCTCGCCGGGAACTCGCTCCGCTCGCTGGGCGAGCTCGCCGACCTGCTCGAAGGAGGACTGGGATGAGGGACGTCCTCGCCGACGTCGACGCCTGGACCGCGCGCGGCGACCGGGTGGCGATCGCGATGGTCGTCGGCGTGAAGCGCTCCGCGCCGCGCCCGCCCGGCTCGAAGATGGCGATCAGCGAGCGCGGCGACGTGTCCGGCGGCGTCTCCGGCGGCTGCGTGGAGGGCGCGGTCGTCGAGGTGGCCGAGGAGGTCCTGCGCGGCGGCGAGCCGCAGCTCGTGCACTTCGGCATCCCCGACGAGGACGCATGGGACGTCGGCCTGCCCTGCGGCGGCGAGATCGACGTCTGGGTGGAGCGCTACGAGCCGTGAGCGCGAGTCCGCAGGGCGCCTTCGCGGAGCTCGCGCGCACCGGCGGCCGCGGCGCGCTCGTCACCGTGATGCGCTCCGGTGGCGCGACCGGCGCCCGCGTGGGCGCGCGCATGCTGGTGCGTCCCGACGGCTCGACGGCCGGCGCGCTCGGCGACGAGGCGCTGGAGCGCGCGGCGGTCGCCCACGCCGACGAGCTGATGTGGGTCGATCGCTCGGAGGCGCGCGAGGAGGGCGACGCGCTGCTCTTCGTCGACGTCGTGTTCCCGGCGCCGCGGCTGGTGATCTTCGGGGCGATCGACTTCGCCGCTCAGCTCTGCACCATGGCGCGGACGAGCGGGTGGCTGCCCTACGTCTCCGACCCGCGCGGCTTCTTCGCGCGCCCGGAGCGCTTCCCCGACGCCGAGGACGTCATCGCCACGTGGCCGGAGCCGGCCTTCGAGCGCCTCGGCGGCATCGACCGCGCGACGGCGATCGCGGTCCTCACGCACGACCCCAAGCTGGACGACGCCGCGCTGACCATCGCGCTGCGCTCGCCGGCGATGTACGTCGGCGCGATGGGCTCGACGCGCACGCAGGCCAAGCGCCGCGAGCGGCTGCTGGCCGCCGGGATCACCGAGGACGAGCTCGAGCGCCTGGCCGCCCCGATCGGGCTCGACCTCGGCGCGCTCACGCCGCAGGAGACCGCGCTGGCGATCATGGCCGAGATCGTCGCGCTGCGCCGCGGCCGCGAGGGCGGGCGCCTGGCGCACGCGCGCCGCCGGGTCCACGAGGTGGGCGCGTGATCGTCGGCGTCGTCCTCGCCGCCGGCGCCGCGCGCCGGTTCGGCTCGCCCAAGCAGCTCGCCGAGCTCGACGGCGTGCCGCTGCTGCAGCACGCGATCGACGCGATGCTCGCCGTGCCGGGCCTCGATCGGGTCGTCGTCGTGCTCGGCGCCGCCGCCGAGCACGTCGCCGCCGCCGTGAAGTTCGCCGACGCCGAGCCCGTCGTGTGCGAGGGCTGGGAGGAGGGCATGGCCGCGTCGCTGCGCTGCGGCGTGGAGGCCGCCGGGGACGCCGACTGGGTCGTCGTCACCCTCGGCGACCAGCCCGGCATGACGCCCGAGGCGATCGAGGCCGTGATCGCGGCGACCGACACCGACGCCGACGCCGTCCGCGCCGAGTACGGCGGGGAGGGCGGGCATCCTGTCGCGCTGTCGCGCGCGCTCCTGCGCCGCGTCGGCGACGTGCGCGGCGACGTGGGCGCGCGCGACCTGCTCGCCGGCGCGACCGTGCGCGCGGTCGAGGCGCGGCACCTCGCCTCCCCCGATGACGTCGACACCCCCGAAGAGCTGGAGGGCATCCGCCGATGAAGCTCGAGCAGTCGTTCACCGTCGCCGCCCCTGTGGAGCAGGTGTGGTCCACGCTCATCGACGTGGAGCGCATCGCGCCGTGCCTGCCGGGCGCGGCGATCACGGGCCGCGACGACGAGGGCGCCTACGAGGGCTCCTTCAGCGTGAAGCTGGGCCCGACGACCGCCGCGTACCGCGGATCGCTGCGCATGGAGGCCATCGACGAGGCCGCCCGGACCGTGACGATGTCGGCCAAGGGCACCGACAAGCGCGGCCAGGGCGGCGCGACGGCCACGATCGTCTCGACCATGCGTGAGCAGGACGGCCAGACCCACGTGGACGTCATCACCGACTTCAACATCACCGGCCGCCTGGCCCGCTTCGGGCGCTCGGGGATGATCGAGGACATCTCGCGGCGCCTGATGCGCGACTTCGCCGACTGCGTGCAGTCGACGAGCGCGGCCGAGCCGCCGGCGGCCGTCGCCGCGCCCGGGCCGGCGAGCACGGGGCCCGGCGACGCGCGTCCCGGCGAGGCGCGTTCCCGCGAGGCCCGTCCCGGCGAGGCGGCGACCCCGCCGCCGCCGGTGCTCGCCGGGGA
>JAXDHC010000173.1:0-11516 GCA_034664705.1 Solirubrobacteraceae bacterium | reverse complement strand
GCCTTCCACGCGGTCGCCCTCACCGCCCTCATCGTCGGGCTCGCCCGCCCCCAGACGACGCGCGCGGTGCCGGTCGAGCAGGCAACGGTCGTCATCGCCACCGACCGCTCGGGATCCATGCTCGCCAAGGACGTTGCGCCGAGCCGGCTCGTCGCGGCGCGCAACGCGGCCGAGACGTTCGTCGACGCCGTCCCGAAGGACGTTCGTGTCGGGGCGATCGCGTTCAACCACAAGCCGTCGGTCCTGCAGAGCCCGACGCGCGACCACGACGCGGTCCGCTCGGCGCTTCGTACCGTGCGCGCCGCCGGCAGCACCGCCACGGGCGACGCGCTCGCCAAGGCGCTCGACCTCGTGCGCCAGACACGCGCGTCGGCGAACCGGACCTCGGCCCCGGCGGCCATCGTGCTGCTGTCCGACGGCAAGAGCGTGCGTGGGCGCGACGCCGTCGCGGTCGCCGAGGACGCGCGCCGCGCGAAGGTGCCCGTGTACACCGTCGCGCTCGGCACGGCCGCCGGGACGATCGATTCGAAGTCGGCGTCGGGCGCGGCCGTCCAGCGCGCGGTCCCGCCGGACCCCGCGACGCTGCGTCAGGTCGCCGAGCGGACGGGCGGACGGGCGTTCGCCATCTCCGACGCCGAGGAGCTCAGCCAGGTCTACGAGCGCCTCGGCAGCCGGCTGGCGACCGAGGACCGCAAGGAGGAGGTGACGAGCCTCTTCGCCGGCGGCGCCCTCCTGCTGCTGTTCACCGGCATCGCCGCGTCGGTGCGCTGGTTCGGGCGCCCGATCTAAGGAACGCGTCAAGGCTCTCAGTGAATCTTCAGTCTCTGTTCAGGCTGGCTTAGGGGAGTCCGAGTTGACTGGCGGACATGACGTTGACCCCTCGAGTGCAGCGAGCGGCCGCGACGCTCGCCGTCGTGTCCGGCGCGGGCCTGTTCGGACTGGCGCTCGGCGGCGTCGTGTCCGTCGACGGCGAGCTGCGCGCCGCGACCGCCCCGCCGGTGACCCCGACCCGCCAGGTGAGCGACCGCGTCGAGTTCACGCCCGCGCCGGCCGGCTGCCCGCGGCCGTCCGACCGCCGCGACCGCCGGCGCGCCGGCGCGCAGCCGCTCTGATGCGCCTGCTCGTGGTGGAGGACGAGCCGCGTGTGGCGAGCGCGGTCGCGCGGGGCCTGCGCCGGCACGGCGCGGCCGTCGACGTGGCCGGCGACGGCGCGGAGGCGCTGTTCCACGCCCGCGTGTACCCCTACGACGTCGTCGTGCTGGACCGCGACCTGCCCAAGGTGCACGGCGACGAGGTCTGCCGCACGCTGAACGCCGAGCAGCCGGACACCAAGATCCTGATGCTGACGGCCGCGCACACGACCGACGACCTCGTCGGCGGTCTCGCGCTCGGCGCCGACGACTACCTCGCCAAGCCGTTCCGCTTCGCCGAGCTCGTCGCGCGCGTCCACGCGCTCGTGCGGCGCGCCGGCCCGGCGCGCCCGCCCGTGCTGCGCGTGGGCGATCTCGAGCTCGACCCCGCGCGGCGCACGGCGGCGCGCGACGGGCGCGACCTTGGCCTGTCGCCCAAGGAGTTCGGCGTGCTGCAGGCGCTGCTCGTCGCCGACGGCGCCGTCGTGAGCACCGAGGAGCTGCTCGAGCGCGTGTGGGACGCGAACGTCGACCCGTTCACGAACACCGTGCGGATGACCGTGATGAAGCTGCGGCGCAAGCTCGGCGAGCCGGCGATCGTGCAGACCGTCGCGGGCGCCGGCTACCGCGTGTGATGCCGCGCGCCTCGATCCGCGTCCGGCTGACGCTGACGTACGTCGCGCTGCTCGTCGGCGCAACCGTCTCCCTGCTCGGCGTGAGCTGGTGGGTGCTCGGCCGCCACCTGCGCCGCACGCTCCCCGACGTCTACGCCGACCAGGTGCTCGCCCAGCTCGGCTCGCAGTACGCGCTGGCCGTCCTCGGCTCGGCGCTGGTGGCGCTCGGCGCCGGCTGGCTCGTCGCCGGCCACGCGCTGGCCCCGATCCGGGCGATCGCCGCGACGGCGCGGCGCATCACCGAGGACCGGCTCGACGCGCGCGTGCGCCTCGCCGGGCCGAAGGACGAGCTGCACGGGCTCGCCGCCACGTTCGACGCGATGCTCGACCGCCTCGCCGGCGGCGTGGAGGCCCAGCGGCGCTTCGTGGCCAACGCCAGCCACGAGCTGCGCACGCCGCTGACCGTGATGCGCACGGAGGCCGAGGTCGCGCTCGACGATCCGGACGCGACGGTGGAGGAGCTGCGCGAGGTCGCGCGCGCGGTCGTCGAGACGACCGACCGCACCGAGGGGCTCCTCGACGGCCTGCTCGTGCTCGCGGTCAGCACCCAGGGGGCGCGGCGGGACGAACCGGTCGACCTCACCGCGGTGGCCCGCCGCGCGCTCGCCGCGACCCGCGGCGAGGCCGGCGCGGCGCGCGTCGCGCTGCGGACCCGGCTCGACGACGTTGCCGTGCGCGGCGACGCCGCGCTGCTCGAGCGGCTCGTCGGCAACCTCGCCGAGAACGCCGTCCGGCACGGCGCGCCGGGCGACGCGTACGTGGAGCTTCACGCGCGCGACGGCGAGGCCGTGCTGCGCGTGCGCAACGGCGGCCGGCGCATCCCGCCCGAGGCGCTGGATCAGCTCGTCCAGCCCTTCGAGCGGCTCGAGCGCGGCTGCGGGACGGGCAGCGGCCTCGGCCTCTCGATCGTCACCGCGGTCGCCGAGGCGCACGGCGGCTCGCTGCATCTCGCGGCGCCGGCGGACGGCGGGCTGCACGCGACCGTCCGGATGCCGGCGGCGGTTATCAGCACGTGACAGGCCCGGCCGTAGCTTGGCCGGCATGACCCATCATCACCACGATCCGACCGTCTCGCTGCTGCCCGAGCAGGACGACGACGGCGACGTCGGCGCCGAGGCGCGGCGCGCGCTCCAGGCCGCGCTGTGGGAGTGCAAGCGCGTCGTCGTCGGCCAGGACGCCATGCTCGAGCGCGTCCTCGTCGCGCTCCTCGCCGGCGGCCACGTCCTCCTCGAAGGCGTCCCCGGCCTCGCGAAGACGCTGACCGTCCGCACGCTGGCCGAGGTCCTCGGTGGGTCCTTCGGGCGCGTGCAGTTCACGCCCGACCTCGTCCCCGCCGACCTCGTCGGCACGCGGATCTGGCGGCCGGACACCGGCGAGTTCGTCACCGAGCTCGGTCCGGTGTTCGCCAACCTCCTGCTCGCCGACGAGATCAACCGCGCCCCGGCGAAGGTCCAGTCCGCGCTGCTCGAGGTGATGCAGGAGCGTCAGGTCACCATCGGCGGCCGGTCCTACGCCGTGCCCGACCCGTTCATCGTCCTCGCGACGCAGAACCCGATCGAGTCCGAGGGCACGTACGCGCTGCCCGAGGCCCAGGTCGACCGCTTCCTGTTCAAGCTCGTCGTGGGGTACCCCGCGATCCAGGACGAGGTCGCCGTCGTGCAGCGGCTGGCCGGCACGTCGTCGGCCGTCCGCGAGGTGCTGCACGCCGACGACCTGATCCGCTACCGCGCGGCGGCGCACGACGTCCTCGTCGACCGCACCGTGGCGACGTACGCCGTGCAGCTCGTCGACGCCACGCGTCACCCGGAGCGCCACGGGCTCGCGGACCTCGCGCCGCTGATCGAGTACGGCGGCAGCCCGCGCGCGTCGATCGGCCTCATCCAGTCCGCGCAGGCGCTCGCGCTGCTGCGCGGCCGCGGGCACGTCTCCGCCGCGGACGTCCACGACCTCGCGCGGGACGTGCTCCGCCACCGCCTCGTGCTCTCCTACGACGCGCTCGCCGACGGCGTCGCGGCCGACGCGCTGCTCGACCGCGTCCTGGAGGCCGTCGCGCCCGAGGGCCGCGCCCCGCTCACGGAGGCCGCATGAGCACGACGTCCCTGGTCGTCCCGCTCGGGCGCCAGGGCCCGGGGCGGCTGTCCGCCGACGCCGTCGCCCGGCTCGAGCTGGCGCTGCGGCAGCGGGCCGGTGGCGTGCTGGCCGGCGACCACCGGACCGCCGGGCTGGGCGACGCGACCGAGCTCGCCCAGCTGCGCCCGTACGAGGCCGGCGACGACGTGCGGCGCCTGGACCCGGCGGCGAGCGCGCGGACGGCGATCCCGCACGTGCGCCTGCACGTCCCCGAGCGTGCCGTCACGACGTGGCTGGTCCTCGACGTCTCGGCGTCCATGGCCTTCGGCACCGGCGAGCGCCTGAAGAGCGACGTCGCCGAGGGCGTGGCCGAGGTCGTGACGCGGCTCGCCGTCCGCCGCGGCGGTCGCATCGCCGTGACGACGGCCGGGGCGGAGGAGCCGCGCCTGCTGCGCCCCCAGGCCGGCCGCGGCGCGCTGGCGACGGTGCGCTCGCTCGTGCGCGAGGGCGTGACCCCGGACGGCGCCGCCGCCCCGACGGAGCCGGCGGGCCTGGCGGCGGCGCTCACGCGCGTGTCGCGCCTCGCGCGCGCCCGCGGAATCGTCGTCGTGGTCTCCGACTTCCGCGACGAGGGCTGGCGCTCGCCCCTGCGCCGCCTCGCCGCGCGCCATGGCGTCCTCGCCGTCGAGGTCCTCGACCCGCGCGAGGGCGAGCTCCTGGACGCCGGGACGCTCGTGCTCGTCGACCCCGAGACGGGGGAGGAGGTCGAGGTCGACACGGGGTCGCCGCAGCTGCGCGAGGCGTTCGCGGCCGCGGAGGCCGAGCGGCGCGCCGCGGTCGCCACCGAGCTGCGCCGCGCCGGCGCCGACCGCGTCGTCCTCGGCGCCGAGCGCGACTGGCTGCGCGACCTCGGGCGGGGACTGCGATGAGCCTCTCAGCCCCGCTGCACCTCGCCGCGCTGCTCCTGCTGCCGCTCGCCGGCGCCCTGTGGGCGCTCGAGCGCCGCCGGCGCCGCCGCTTCGCGGTGCGCCACCCGGCCGCCCGCCTCGCGGCGGGCGTCGCCGGGCTCGCGCCGGCCTGGCGCCGCCGCGTGCCCGTGGGGCTGCTCGCGCTGGCGCTGTGCGCCCTCGCGGTCGCTTTCGCGCGCCCGGAGACGACGGTCGCCGTGCCGGTCGAGCGCGCGTCGGTGATGCTGGTGACCGACGAGTCGGGCTCGATGCTGGCCGACGACGTCGACCCGTCGCGGCTGCGCGCGGCGCAGAACGCCGCCACGTCCTTCATGGACCGCGTTCCCGACGAGCTGCTCGTCGGCTTCGTCGGCTACTCGAGCGCCGTGCAGACGATGCTCGAGCCGACGGCCGAGCACGCCACCGTGCGGACGGCGATCGACGGCCTGCGCGCCGACGGCGGCACCGCGACGGGCGACGCGCTGACGGCCGCGCTCGACCGCCTCGAGGCCCGCCGCGACCGCGACGGCGCCGTGGCGCCCGCCGCGATCGTGCTGCTCTCCGACGGCAAGACGACGGCGGGCTCGGACCCCGTGCAGGCGGCCGCGCGGGCGGCGAAGCTCCACATCCCGATCTACACGGTCGCGCTCGGGACCGCCGACGGCGTGGTCTTCGGCCCCAACGGCGAGGCGCTCGCGGTGCCGCCGGACCCGCAGACGCTCGCCGCGATCGCCCGGCGCTCCGGCGGCCGCGCGTTCGAGGTGGCCGACGCCGGCGAGCTCGACCGCGTCTACGAGCAGCTCGGCTCGCGCATCGGGACGCGCAAGGAGCAGCGCGAGATCAGCTCGGCGTTCGTGGCCGGCGGCCTGCTGCTCCTCGTCGGCGGGCTCGGCACGGGCCTGCGGACGCGCGGCCGGATCGCGTGAGCGCGGGCGGGCGCCCGGTCTCGCCTCGGCCGGGGCGGGCCCGGCATCGGCCGGTTTCCCCGCGCCCGGTGGCGCACCGTCGCCTAGGGTCACCGCCGCCGCGCCAGGTCCATCCCACGAACACCGAGCCGCTGTTCGCCGAGCTCTTCGCGAACGCGATCGAGCTGCCCAGCGACGCCACGCGCCGGATCGGCGAGGCCGCGCGGCGCGCCGGCGCATGGGTCGTCTGGGTCTCACGAGCGCGAGGGCGGCACGCTCGCGTACTTCGACGACCAGGGCGCCTCGTCGCCGGCACCGCAAGCTCCAGCCGGCGAGCGTCGAGCGCACGATCTGGGGCAGCGTCGAGGGCGCCGTCGGGACGCGGCTCCTTGTCGCCTCAGAGCGCCTGACGGGCGCTCAGAAGTCGAGCAGGTCCTCGAGCAGGCTCTTGCGACGCTTGCGCTTCTTGGACTCGTCGTCGTAGCCACGCTCGCGATCGCGGCGCCCCTCGGGCCGCGGCTCGGCGCGCGGCTCGGGCCGCGGTTGCTCGCGGCGGCCCGACATCTCGGCGAAGAAGTCCTCGTCGGGGTCGCCGTGGACGAGCGCGCGGCGCTCGCGCTCCAGGATGCGGTCGAGCTCGCCGCGGTCCAGCCAGACGCCCCGGCACTCCGGGCACGCGTCGATCAGGATCTCGCTGCGGTCGAGCTCCACGAGGCGGCTGTCGCAGTTCGGACAGCGCATGGGCTCGCTGCGAGGGGGTCGAGACACCCCACGAGGATAAAGCGCGCGAGCGCGCGGGCGCCGCGCGCTACGCCGCGACCGGCGCGGAGGCCAGGACCGCGTCGAGCAGACCGGGGAAGCGCGCCGTGAGGTCCTCGGCACGCAGCGACACGACGCGTTGCGTGCCCTCGCGCGTGGTGAGCGTGACGCCCGCCTCGCGCAGCACGCGCAGGTGATGGGACAGCGTCGACTTCGCGACCGGCACCGTGAACGCGCCGCAGTTGCAGGCGCCGGCGTCCGCGAGCGAGCGGACGATGTTCAGGCGGATCGGATCGCTCAGGGCGTGGAGCACCGCGGCGAGCTCCAGCGCCTCGGCGGGGGGGTGATGTAGCTGGTCGGACATCGCTACGGAACATTGTACGAGAGATCTCGAACAACTGCTACGATGTTCGTCGAATGTCGAACAAGGGACCCCGCACCATGGCCAGCATCGTCACGCCCACGCCACCTCCTCCGCCCGTGCGGTTCCGTCGTCTCGTCGTCTTCACGGGGAAGGTCAATTGACCCGTCGCGAGCGCCTTGTCCTCCTGGCCAGCATGGCCGGGTTCTCGATGGTTCTGCTCGACACGACGATCGTGAACGTCGCGCTGGGCAGCATCGCCCGCGACTTCGCCGCCGGCCCCGCGACGCTCGGGTGGATCGCCAACGCGTACACCCTCGTCTTCGCCGGCCTGCTGCTCTCGACCGGCCTGGCCGCCGACCGGATCGGCGCGCGCACCGTGTTCGTCTCAGGCCTGGCGATCTTCGCGTTCGGGTCCGTCCTGGCGACGATCGCGCCAAGCGCGGGCGCGCTGATCGGCGCCCAGGCGGTCCTCGGCGTCGGCGCCGCCCTCGTCCTGCCGACGTCGCTGTCGCTGCTCAGCCAGGTCTTCACCGACGCGTCGCGGCGGATGCGCGCCATCGGCGTGTGGGCGGCGGGCTCGTCCGTCGCGTTCGCGGCCGGGCCGGTGCTCGGGGGCGTCCTCATCGAGCAGTTCGGCTGGCGCTCGATCTTCGTCATCAACCTGCCGCTCGCCGCGCTCGGCGCCGCCCTGGTGCTGACCCAGGTCCGCGGCCGGACGGAGACGAAGCCGACCGGCGCGCTGAACCTCGGCGCGCAGGCGGCGGCGATCGCGATGCTCGTCGCGCTCACCTTCGGCCTCGTCGAGTCCACCGGGCGCGGGTGGGGATCGGCACCGGTGCTGATCGCCGTCGGCGCGGCGGTCGTCCTCGCCGCCGGGCTGCTCGTCCGCGAGCGCTCCACCCGAAACCCGCTCGTGCCGCGCGAGCTCGTGGCCGACCGGCGCTTCACCGCCTCGACCGCGGGCGGCGCGCTTCTGAACTTCGCCTTCTACGGGGAGCTGTTCTTCCTGTCGCTGTTCCTCCAGCAGGAGCGCGGCCTCGACGCGCTGCACACCGGTCTCGCGTTCCTGCCACAGCCGCTGCTGTTCATGAGCGTCGCGCCGTTCGCCGGCCGCCTGGTCGCCAGCCGCGGCCCGCGCCTGCCCCTCGCGCTCGGCGCCGCCCTCGGGGCCGCCGGGGCGTTCGTGCTGCTGGGCGTCGACATCGACAGCTCCTACGGCGTCCTCATGGTCGGCTTGGCGCTGGGTGGCATGGGCGGCGGCCTCGCGGTGCCCGCGGTGACCGCCGGCGTGATGGGCAGCGCGCCGACCGCGCTGGCCGGCATCGCCTCGGCGACGCTCAACGCCGGTCGGCAGGTCGGCGGCGTGCTCGGCGTCGCGCTGCTCGGCGGACTGGCCAGCGCCAGCGGCCACGTCGAGGCCTCGGCGATGCACACCGCCCTGCTGATCGCCGGGCTGGCACTGGTCGCCGCCAGCGCGCTCGCGTTCGCGCTCCCGGCGCCCGACCGCGCGCCGGCCCGCGACCTGGCGCTCGCGACGGAGTAGCGCGCGGCGGCGCGCCCCGCGGCCGCCGCTCAGCTCGACAGGTCGAGCTCCTCGGCGAGCTCCTCGCGGTCGCGCCCGATGAACGACACGATCTTGCCGTCGCGCAGGCGGCACACGACGCCGATCCGCGCGTCGGACGAGCGGCCGCCCTGGTGAGCGACGAGGCGCACGAACGCGATGACCGCGTCGCCGACCTCCTCCGTGGCCTCGACCTGGGCCTCGAAGTCGTCCCAGAGGTCCTCGACCTCCTCGAACCAGCGGGCGATTCCACCGTGCCCGCGGTAGTTCGGGCGCTCGTAGAGCAGACCGAGGACGGGCTGCGCCTCGACGTCGGCAGCGACCTCCTCGAGCATCGCCGCGAGATCGCCGTGCGTCCACGCGGCGTAGAAGCGCCGCACCGCCTGCACGTCCGCCTCCGTCATGCGCCCGCCAGTCTTGCAGCGGACATCCCCGCGCGAGCCGATGGAGGTCGGCCGGCGCTCAGCGCGTTCGTTGCCGAACGGTCCGGGTGACGCGCTGCGCGCGGTGCGTCGGCGTCGCCGCGAACCTCGCGGTCACCGCGGCGGTCCTCCAGGCGCTGGAAGGCAGCCTCAGGCGGGCCGTGTAGCGGCGGTTGCGGATGCTCACGCGCGTCGTGACGGTTCGCGTCCGGCGGCCGATCCTCGCCGCCGCCGACACGGTGACACGGCCACGGACGCCGGGGCGCACCGTGCCGCGCGCGGTGATCGTGCGGCGGTCGCGCGCGACGACCGGCCGGGCCAGCACGACGCGCGGGGTGGGGAGGACGGGACGGGCGGTCGGCGCGGTCGCCGGCGCGGCGGTCGTGGCCGCGGCGGGCGTGGGCTTGAAGCCGGCGGGCAGGGGGTCGAGGCCCAGCGGCGGCTCGCCGAAGAAGATCGTCCACCGCGCGGCCCGGTCGAGCGAGACGTTCCCGGCCGCGTCCTCGAGCGCGACGCTCACGTTGTAGGTGCCGACGCCGTCGCTCAGCGACACCGCCTGGCCGGACCGCGAGGCGAACCGGTGCTGCGCGCATCCGCGAGGGCCGCACACCGTCATGTGCGCGGCGACGATCGGGGCGATCTGTCCCGGCGGTTCGTTCCAGAACACCGAGGCATTGGCCGTCCGCACCGTCATCGTGGCGGACCCGAGCGCCGTGGGGGCCGCGGGAGCGGTGTTGTCGACGGTGACCTGCTGCGGCGCCGCGCCGGCGTAGTTGCCGGCGGCGTCGGTCGCGCCGACCTCCAGGGTGTGGGCGCCGTCGGGGAGCGCCGCGGTGTTCACGCTCACCGATGTGGCGCCGGCCGGGTTGGCGCACGGGACCCGGCGGGAGTAGTCGCAGGCCCGCAGCGCCTCACCGACGACGGCCGCGCCCTTGCGCACCTGCAGCGCGCGGATCCCCGTGTTGTCCGAGGCGCTGGCCAGCGTGGCGTTCGCGGTGCCCCGCAGATACCCACCGCCGAACAGCGACCCGCCCGGGCCCGAGACGGTGGGGGTGGTCGGGTCGTCGACGGTGACCATGGCCGAGTAGAGGGCGGTCCACGCCTCGTGGATCGTGGCGCCCGTGAGGCAGAGGTTCGTCGCGATGCAGCGGATACCCACGCGCAGCGAGCTCGTGTTGAGGTTGGCCCAGTCGGCGGGCGGTCCTCCGGGCATGCCGACATTGCAGTCGAAATCGTCGGGCGCGACCTCGCAGTCGCTGCCGGAGAGCTTCGTGCCGTCCGCGGTTTGTGTGTACAGCTCCCATGAGTTGAGCTGCTTGCGGACCTGGCGCCAGAGCCGAACTCGGGTGATCGACGTCGACGGCGGTGCGTCGAACCGCCAGTGCGCGAAGCTCCCGGCGGGTGCGGCTGGGGTGTTGAGGATCGTCTGCACGACCATGCCGTCGAGGTCGACGCCCGGTCTGGGCGGACAGGTCTTGACAAACTGCAGGTGCGACGCATCGTTCATCTCGCCGGTCCATGCGTCGTCTTCCCCGACGACCGGCGGGCGCGGGATGTCCTGCGCTGCCGGTGTGCATGACACGACGTCATACGTCCCGGCGTATGCGGGCACGGCGACGGAGGTCGCAATGAAGGCGACCACAAAGCCGATGAGGGCGAGACGGGACACGAAGCGGGACACGGACTGGGTGGGAACGGACCTCCAGGGAGGACTCGGCACATCAGCGCTTGCGCTTGAGCCCTTTGGCGACGGCGTTCACGCGAAGGCGCAAGGCCGCGGTGCGGCCAACGCCGGGGACGGCGATGATGACGCTGATCCGCCTCGGCACGCGCGCTAGGCCGATGCGGAGTCTTCCCGATGCGCGGACGTACCGGCGTCCGTCCACCGTGAACACCGCCTCGCCGAAGTCGGGCACACCGGACACCGTCACGGTGAGCAGGCCCCGCCGGTAGCTGCGGGAACGCAGCCTCGGTGGGCGGACGTTCAGCTCGGTGAGCGCGTCGGTTCCGGTCGGGGGCTCCGTGGACGCAACGATGCGCGTCCCCGGCGCCGATGCCGTCGGCGCCGGCTCGGCGAATGGCGCGGGACCCGGCACCGCGACGGATGCCGGGGTCGCGATCGGGCGCCGGGCCGGGTCGGCCGCGTCGGCGAGGCGGCCCAGTCCGGCGGCGCGGAACGCCGCTGCGGCGTCGAGTCGCGGGCCCGCGGCGCCGGAGCGCGCGTTGCCGACGAGCAGGGCCTCGGCGGCGCCCACGGTCAGGTCCGGGCGATAGGCGCGCAGGGCGGCGAGCACGCCGCTGACGACGGGAGCGGCGAACGACGTGCCGCTGCCTGCTGCGCGCCCGCCGGCGGCGTACGAGAGGTCGACGGGGCATCCCAGCGTCGACAGGTCGAGCTCCATGCCGCGGTTCGAGAACGAGCAGAACGCGCCTGCGCGGTCGGACGCGCCCACGGCGAACACCGCCGGAAACCGCGCGGGGTAGGCGACCGCTCCGCCGTTGTTGCCCGCCGCCGCGACCACGTTGATTGCGTGGTTCGTGAGAAGGTCAACGGTCTTGTTCTCGAGTTGGCGCAGCTCTGGACCGGTCGCCTGGTCCTGTCACGAAAGCGACAAGTTGACCACCGTTGTCCGCTTATCGACACACGTGTCGAGCGCCTTGATGAACGCCGCCACGCTGCTCCC
>JAXDHC010000172.1:0-9140 GCA_034664705.1 Solirubrobacteraceae bacterium | reverse complement strand
GAACGGGTCGGTCACCCGCTCGTGGCCGATCCCGAACTCCTCCAGCGCGGCGGCGAGGTGCTCGCGACAGCCCGTCTTGCCCTCGATGCCGAAGACGTGCTCGTAGAAGAACGCGTTGCACGGCGCGAAGAGCATGTCGTGCACGCCGACGGTGTCGTCCTCGACGCGCAGCATGGGTCTGTTCAGGTTCGAGTAGAGGCGGTCGCCGACGGCCACGCCGACCTTGTCGTTGTTCATCCGGGTGAAGTTCTGCGAGAACTGCTCGGTGGGGTCGTCGGCGCTGTAGGCGACGAGGTCGGCCACCTGCGAGCCCTCGAGGTCGACGACGCGCAGGAGCTGGCCGCTGCGCAGGAGCAGCGCGTGCCCCGACTTGGGGGCGATCTCGATGAGACCGGGGGAGACGGACATGCCGCCCAGCCTCGCCGTCCCGGCGGGCACGGGCAAGGACGGAATCGCGATGGGCCGATTTGCCTCGGTTATCGGCCGCGGCTACGCTCGCGCCCCGACGTCGGAGGAATGCCATGGAGACCCGCCAGCTTCGGTACGTGCTGCTGCTCGCCGAGACGCTGCACTTCGGGCGGGCCGCAGAGCTGGCCTTCATCAGCCAGCCGGCGTTCAGCCAGCAGATCGCCCGGCTCGAGCGCGAGCTGCAGGCGAAGCTCTTCGACCGCAGCTCGAACCGGGTGCGGCTCACCCCGGCGGGCGAGCTCCTCGTGGAGCGCGCCGCCGGCCTGCTCGCGCAGCTCGACGCCGCCGAGGAGCAGGTTCGCGGGCTGGCCGATGAGACGGCGGGCACGCTGCGCGTCGGCGTCTTCGCCGACGGCGCGGGGGAGATCACGCCGCTGGTGCTGTCGGGCTTCCAGCGCGCGTTCCCCCACGTGCGCCTCACCTTCAGCGAGTTGACGATGACCACGCAGCTCGAGGCGCTGGTGACCGGCGCCGTCGACCTCGCGATCCTCCGCCCGCCGATCCATGACCCGGGCGTCGAGCTGCACCTGCTGTTCGCCGAGCCGCGCGTCGCGGTGCTGCCGCGCGAGCACCCGCTCGCCGGTGCGGGCGACGTCTCGGTCCTCGACCTCGTCGACGAGCCGTTCGTCACCGCGGCTGCCGGCGCCCCCGACGGCTGGGGCGCGTTCTGGCGCTGCGACGACGACCGCGGCGAGCCCGGCCGGGTCGTGGCCGAGATGACCTCGATCGCCGAGGGGCTCGCCGGCGTCGCCTACCTGGGCGCAGTGGACACGTGTCCGGGCGCGACCGCCCGCCACTACGCGCACTCGGGCGTCGCCTACGTGCCGTTGCGCGACGGCGGGTACGCGTCGGTCGCCGTCGCCCACCGGCGCGGGGACGAGCGCCCCGAGGTGAGCGCGTTCTGGACGCTCGCGACCGCCGTCGCGCGGCGCCACATCGCGATGGTCCCGCGCGCCGTCGCGCCGGACGCGGCGCCGGACGGGACGCCGCTCTGCACGGTCGCGGCGGGCGATTGACATCTCCTGATTGAACGAGGCATCTCGTGTGCGGGTGGGGCGCCGGCCGCTTCGTCGCCGCTCGTGACACGGGTTGCAATGTCCGATCCACTCGGCGTACGGTGCGCCCGGACAAGAGGGTCTGCCTTTGCTACCCACCCACCCCACCGTCGTGCCCGGGTTCGTCGCGGCCACCATCGCGGAGGCGGTCACGCCCATGCCCGGGTGCAGGCCCGGACACGTCGGCGTGACGGGCCGGCTGAAGGCGGGGCTCGAAGCCTGCGTCATGGTCGTCCAGGGAATCTCGGGCCTGCTCTACGTCTGGGACGACACGGCCCAGCGGCTGGTCGTCCGCGTGGCCACCGACGACATGCAGCAGCACGTCGGCCTCGTGACCCTCGAGAGCGGCGAGGGCCTGACCGGCTGGGCCGCGCTGAACCGCCAGCCCGCCATCGCCAGCGACGTCGTCGTCGAGGGCGACACGCGCTTCAAGGCGCTCGACGGCGTCGACGACCGCCATTGGCGCTCGTATCTCGCCGTGCCGATCGTCTCGGCCGAGGACGAGCTGCTCGGCGTCGTGACCATCGCCGGCGAGGACCGGACGTTCTCCGGCCAGGACGCCGACGTCGTGGCCTTCCTCGCCTCGCTGGTCGCCGAGACGCTCGGCGACCAGGCGCATCGCCAGGAGGTCGTCCACCAGCGGCGGGCGCTGTGCGCGATGCGGCGGATCGGTGAGGTCGCGGCCGCCGACGTGGGCGCCGACCGGCTGCTCAACAGCGTCGCCCAGCACGTCCTCGAGGCGCTCGACGCCGACGTGGCGGCGCTTTTCCTGTCGCCGAGCGCCCGCGCGGTGCCGCCCACGGCGTTCGCGCTCGCGCCCGATTGCCGGATCGTCGAACGGCCTTCCCAGATGCTCGCCGTCGGGCCCATCGCCGGCCTCCCGGCGGGCGAGCCGGGCTGGTTCTCGAGCGCCGAGCACCCGGAGGTGTTCGGGCCCTTCGCGATGGTCGACGGCGCCGAGCTGCGCTCGATGCTCGCCCTCACGCTCGCCGTCCGCGGGCGCACGCTCGGCTATCTGCTGGCCTACTTCACCGTCGACCGCCGGAGCGCCCCGTGGGACGACGACGTGCTGCGCGCGCTCGGCAGCCAGAGCGCGATGGCGATCCACCAGGCGCAGGCGCTCGGGCTCGGCGGGGAGGCGGGTCGCAGCCGGGCGCTGCTCAACCTGCTCTTCGACCGCGACGCGCCGCGCCCGCGTGGGGCGGTGCTGCTGGCATCCGAGCTCGGCGTCGACCTGTCCCAGCCCCACGTGGCCGTCGTCCTCAAGCTCGACGCCGTCGCGCTGGACGGCCAGCGCGGGGCGTCGATCCAGGCGCTGGCCACCGCGCTGCGCCGCACCCTCGACGGCACGCTGGTGGAGCCGACGAGCGCGGGGCTGCGCGGCATCGTGCGCGTCACCTCGCGGACGCCGGCCGAGGTCGCGCAGGCGCTCGACGGCCTGCTCAACGCCGACGCGGTACTGGCGATCGCGGCCAGCGGCGGAGTGTCCGACGCCGCGACCACGCCCGAGGACCTCGCCCAGGCGCTCGTCGAGGCCGAGGAGACCGTCGCCGCCGCGCGCAGCCTCCCCGCCGGGCGCCGGGTCTGGGCGCGCGAGGAGCTCGGCGAGCACTGGTACGTGAGCCGGCTCGCCCCGCTCGTCCCGTTCGACCGCGAGCAGCGCCGGCTCCTGAGCCTCCTCGAGCGCGATCGCGAGACCGGCGAGGAGCTCTTCCGGACGCTCGAGGTCTACCTCGACGAGGGCGGCAACTCCGCGCGGGCCGCGCGGCGGCTGTACGTCCACCGCAACACCCTGCGGATGCGCCTCGAGCGCGTGGCGGCGCTCCTGGAGGTGGCGCTCGACGAGCCGGGCCACACCCTGGCGCTCCACCTGGCGGTCAAGCTCGTGCGCCACCGCGCCTCGCAGCTCGCGCCGGCCACCCCGCCGGCCGCGGACGCGCCGCCGCCGCGCGTGGCCGTGGCGTCCACCGTCGCGCCCTGAGCGGGCGCCCGGCGGGCCGGCCGCGGAGGGGTGGGCACTGTGCACAGCGGGCACCGGCAGGGCTGGTCACCCGGCATCTGGCGTCCGGCCCCGACGCGCCGTAGCGTCGCCGGCCATGCCCGTTCAGCCGCCAAGCCCCGACGAGCTCGCGCGCATCGCGCGGGAGTACAACATGCAGCTCACCCCGGAGGAGCTCGCCGCGTTCACCGAGCTCGCCGGCCCGACCCTCGCGGGCTTCACGCGGATCGACGAGCTGCCCGACGAGGTGCTGCCCGTCAAGTACCCCCGCGCCGACCCGGGGCGCCGCCCGACCGGCGACGAGAACCCGTCGAACGGGTGGGTCTGGACGTGCTCGATCCCGGGCGCCGCCGAGGGGCCCCTGGCCGGCCGCACCATCGGCGTCAAGGACAACGTCTGCGTCGCGGGCATCCCGATGCTCAACGGCTCGCCGATCATGGAGGGCTACGTTCCCCGCGAGGACGCGACGGTCGTCACGCGGCTGCTCGACGCCGGCGCGGAGATCGTCGGCAAGACCGCTGTGCCCGGATTCTGCTTCGACGGCGGGGGGCTCACCGGCTACCCCGAGCCGCAGCCGACGAACCCGCACGACGCGGCGTACATGTGCGGCTCGTCGTCGAACGGCAGCGCCGCCGTCGTCGTCACCGGCCAGGCCGACATGGCGCTCGGTGGCGACCAGGGCGGCTCGATCCGGATGCCGGCCTCGTGGAGCGGCTGCGTCGGGCACAAGCCGACGTACGGCCTGGTGCCGTACACGGCGATCTTCCCGATCGAGCTGACGCTCGACCACGTCGGCCCGATGGCTCGCACGGTCGCCGACTGCGCGCTCATGCTCGAGGTCATCGCCGGCGAGGACGGGATGGACCCGCGCCAGGTCGGCGTGCGCACGCAGCCCTACGTCGAGGGCCTGGAGGCCGGCGCCGAGGGCCTGCGCGTCGGGCTGCTCACCGAGGGCTTCGAGATCGACGGCGCGTCGGAGCCCGACGTCGACGCGGCGGTGCGCGAGGCGGCCGACGTCCTGGCCGGCGCCGGCGCCCGCGTCGAGGACGTCTCGGTGCCGATGCACCGCGACGGCCTGGCCATCTGGAACGCGATCGGCCTGGAGGGCGCGACCGACCTCATGGTCCGCGGCGACGCCTTCGGGACGAACCACAAGGGCCACTACACGACGGACCTCGTCGACTTCTACGGCCGCGCCCGCCGGTCGCGGGCGAGCGACTACTCGGCCACGGTGAAGCTGACGATCCTGCTCGGCCACTACCTGTCGGACCGTTACAACCACCACTACTACGCCAAGGGCCAGAACCTCGGCCGCCTGCTGCGCGCCGCCTATGCCGAGGCGCTCGACCGCTTCGACGTCCTCGTCATGCCGACCACGGCGATGAAGGCGAAGCGGTTCCCCGCCGACCGCAGCCCCGGCAGCCTCATCGCGTCGGCGCTCGGCAACCTGCACAACACCGCGCCGATCGACGTGACGGGCAACCCGGCGCTCAGCGTGCCGTGCGCCATGTCCGAGGGCCGGCCGGTCGGCATCCAGTTCGTCGGGCGCCACTTCGACGACGCGACGGTGCTGCGGGCCGGCCACGCCTACGAGCAGGCGCGCGGCGAGCTCGCGAGCGCGCCGGCCGCGGCCCTGGCGGGGAGGAGCGCCTGATGTTCCCGATCCCGCCGGCCGGCAGCGAGGACCGCGCGCGCCTGATCGCCGAGCACGAGGCAGCGACCGACTGCATGCGCGGGGTCGCCGGCTACGCCGTCGCGCGCACGGCCGGGCGGGGGCGCTCGAGCGACCCGCACGGCGGCGTCATGGACGACTGGCAGCTCGCGCGGGTCCTGGTGCGCATGCGCGCCATGGAGGTCCACGTCCACGGCGGCAAGCTCGTCGTGATCTGCACCAAGCGCGACGAGGAGTGGCGCATCGGGCGCCTGACCGGCATTCGCGGCGTGGTCCCCGAGTTCGTCGGCGACGAGGTGTTCCACGACGAGCAGGACGCGCACGACGCGATCTTCCGCATGCGCCTCGACCAGTACCCGGAGCGCGACGGCATGCCGGAGCACTTCAACGCGGGCTGGAAGCGCCGCATGGACAACTGGGCCGTCTCTTGACGCGCCTCGCGCCGCGACCGAACACCGCACACGAGGCGCCGTCCGGCGCATGGAGGCTGTTTCGATGAGCGCCAACGGCGCACGCTCCTGGATGTCGATCACCGGCTACAGCGATCCCTGGTCGGCGAGCCCCGGTGAGGCGGTCAACTTCTACGTCAGCTCCGACGCCGACACCTACCGGGCCGAGCTCGTCGAGCTCATCCACGGCGACACCAACGAGGCGGGCCCCGGCGTCAAGGAGCGCCGCGTCGAGTCGGCGATCGACGGCGAGCATCCGGGCCGGCGCCAGACGATCCACGCCGGTTCGTACGTCGTCGTGCCCGACCGCCGCCCCCTCGAGCTGACGAGCTTCACGCTCCAGTGCTGGATCTGGCCAACGATGACGACGAAGCCGCCGGGCTTCTGGAAGCCCGGCCCGCAGGCGATCATCGCGCGCTGGTGCGACGGGCGCGGCTACGGCCTGTTCATCGACGAGCAGGGCCACGTCGGCCTGCGCGTCAACGGCGAGACGGTCGTCGCCCCCACGCCGCTGCGCGACCACGCCTGGCACTTCGTGGCCGCCACCTTCGACGCCGAGTCCGGCCGCGCGGTGCTGCACCACGAGCCGCAGGTCGCCTACGCGCTGGACCCGGCGGCGACGGCGGTCGAACAGACCCTGGGCGCGCCGCCCGAGGACGCCGGCGTGCCGCTGGTCATCGGCGCGCACGCCGCGCGCTGGGACGACGGCCTCGAGGGCCGCTCGTCGGTCCCCGCCGGCCTCGTGATGGACGGCCACTACAACGGCAAGATCGACACGCCCACGGTCTGCAACCGCGCGCTGGACCGCCTCGAGATCGAGATCATGAAGAACGGCGCGCGCCCCGAGCTCGACGAGCGTCGCGGCCCCGGCCCGACGGCCGCGCTGGGCGCCGCGCTCGTCGCCGCCTGGGACTTCTCGGAGGGCATCCCCACGCGCACCGCCGTGGACAGGGGGCCGTACCGGCTCGACGGCGAGGTCGTCAACGCGCCGGCCCGGGCGATGACCGGCCACGCGTGGCGCGGCGTGGAGACGAACTGGACCCACGCCCCGCACGAGTACGGCGCGATCAGCTTCCACGACGACGACCTCGACGACGCGCGCTGGGACGCCGACTTCACGCTCGAGCTGCCCGCCGACCTCAAGAGCGCCGTCTACGCCGTGAAGCTCACGACGGCCGACGGCGACGAGGACTACATCCCGTTCTTCGTCGTCCCGCGGCTCGGGGCGCCCACGGCCAAGATCGCCGTGATCATGCCCACGACGAGCTACATGGCCTACGCCAACGAGCACCTGGCCACGAACGCCGGCGCGGCCGAGCTGCTCGTCTACCGCACGCCGATCCTCCAGCGCGAGAACATGTTCCTGTCCGAGCACCGCGAGTACGGCGGCTCGAACTACGACACCCACTCCGACCACACCGGCATCAACCTCTCGTCGCGGCTGCGCCCGATCCTCAGCGTGCGGCCGAAGTACGACCACTTCCTGACCCAGGCCCCGTGGCAGTTCAACGCGGACCTGCACCTCATCGACTGGCTGAACGAGGCGGGCTACGAGTTCGACGTCCTCACCGACGAGGCCGTCAGCTACGACGGGCTGGAGCGGCTCGAGGGCTACAACGTGGTCCTGACCGGCAGCCACCCCGAGCACGTCGACGGCAACATCCTCGACGCGCTGCACGCCTACAAGGAGCGCGGCGGGCGCCTGATGTACATGGGCGCCGACGGCTTCTACTGGGTCCACTCGTTCCATCCCGCCTACCCGAAGGGCGCGATCACCGAGATGCGCCGCGGGGAGTCGGGCATCCGCCCCTGGCGCGCCGATCCCGGCGAGTACTTCCACCAGTCCACGGGCCAGCTCGGCGGCATGTGGCGCTACGTCGGGCGATACCTGCACGCCGTCGCCGGCACCGGCATGGCGGCGCAGGGCTTCGACATCTCGACGTACTACAGCCGCACCCCGGAGAGCGAGGACCCGCGCATCAGCTGGGCGTTTCAGGGCATCGACTACGACGAGCGCCTGGGCGACTTCGGCCTCGTCGGCGGCGGCGCGGCGGGGACGGAGATCGACATCGTCGACACCATGCTCGGCTCGCCGCCGCACACGCTCGTGGTCGCGACGTCGGCCGGGCGCCACACCGACGGCTACCTGCTCGTGACCGAGGACTTCGGCGTCAACCAGGCCGGCCTCGACGGGACCGAGCACCCCCGCGTGCGCAGCGACATCGCCTACCACGAGACCGGCAACGGCGGCGCCGTCATGGCCTTCAGCTCGATCTCGTACTGCGGCAGCCTGTCGCACAACGGCTACGACAACAACATCGCGCGGCTCACGGGCAACGTCCTGGACCGCTTCATGCAGGACGGGCCGCTGCCCGAGCCGCCGGCCGACGCGATCCGCCCGCGCGGCCGCGCCGAGTACGACCCCGAGCTGAACTACACGCGCCCGGAGGCCGTGGAGGGCTGACCGCGCGATGCTCGAGCCGGTCGTCGTCCTCTCGCAGCGCCGCGGGGAGCGCGCCGCGGAGCCGCTGGACCCCCGCGACTGGGCGTGCGCCGGCCTCGTCGAGCAGATCCCCGCCGCGGGCGACCTGCTGCCGGTGACGCTCGGCGAGCGGGCGCTGCACGTCCGCCGCGAGCCGGGCGGCGCGCTGAGCGCGGCCTACAACGTCGTGCAGTACGGGGGCTGCGGCTCGCTGCCGGTGCAGTGCCTCGGAGGGCGCAAGATCGCCTGCCCGATCCGCTCGTGCGCGTTCAGCCTCGACGGCGCGCCGCTCGCCGCCGCCGACGAGGCGGCGCAGCCCGCCGTCCGGCAGTTCGTCGGCTTCAACCCGGGCAAGCACCGCCGCGTCGCCGTGGCGACGTGGGGGCCGTTCATCCTGCTCAACACGGAGGCGGGCCGCGACGACGAGCCGGCGCAGCGGCTGGCCGAGCTCGCGGCCGCCGGCGGGCCCTCCGTCGCGGCCCTGCGCTGCGTCGGGTGGCTCACGGCGCCGGCGGTCGCCGCGTGGCCGGACGTCGCGGCGCGCCTGGAGCGCCTCGTCTCCGAGCGCCCGGCGCCGCTCGCCCCGATGCCGGTCGCGGACGGTGACGTGGGCGGACCGACCGATGCGGGCGTCCACGTCGCCTTCGCCAACCTCATGGTCGGCTTCGCGGGCGACCGCGCGCTGGCGCTGATCCTCAAGCCGATCGGCCCGCTGACCTCGGAGGTGACGGTCGCGCTCCTCGGGCCGGCGGGTGGCGCGGCCGACGAGCCGGCGCACGCCGCGCGCGAGGTCTGGGCGCGCCTGCTCGGCGACGTGCGCCCGGCGGCGGGGCGCCGTGCCGGACGCGCCGCGCGCGCCGGCTGATGGCGGGGCTGCTGGCCGGCTTCGTGCGCCGATACGCCGCGATGCGCGTGCCGGGCGCGCGCACCGTCGTGGACCTGTGGCCGGCCGCCGACTCGCCGCTCGCCGGCCTGGCGGGCGGCGCGGACGGCCCGCCGGACCTCGTGCTCGGCG
>JAXDHC010000171.1:0-2661 GCA_034664705.1 Solirubrobacteraceae bacterium | reverse complement strand
CACGACGCTCTCCGGCGTCCCGGTCAAGCCGCTCTACACGGAGGCCGACCTCCCGCCGCGCGAGGACATCGGCGTCCCGGGCGGGTATCCGTTCACCCGCGGCGTGTACCCGAGCATGTATCGGGGGCGCCTGTGGACCATGCGCCAGTTCGCCGGGTTCGGGACGGCCGAGGAGACCAACGAGCGCTTCCGCTACCTGCTCGACCACGGCCAGACGGGGCTGAGCACCGCCTTCGACATGCCGTCGCTGATGGGCCACGACTCGGACAGCGCGATGTCGCTCGGCGAGGTCGGCCGCGAGGGCGTGGCGATCGACTCGCTCGACGACATGGAGGACCTCTTCGCCGGCATCGACCTCGGCGAGGTCAGCGTGTCGATGACGATCAACGCGCCCGCCGCGATCATGCTCGCCTACTACGTCGTCGCGGCGGAGGACAAGGGCATCGGCCCGGAGCACCTCGCCGGCACGATCCAGGCGGACATCCTCAAGGAGTACATCGCCCAGAAGGAGTGGTGCTTCCCGATCGACCCGGCGATGCGCCTGCTCGGCGACATGATCCAGTGGTCCACCCGGACCATGCCGCGCTGGCACCCCGTGTCGATCAGCGGCTACCACATCCGCGAGGCCGGCTCGACCGCCGCGCAGGAGCTCGCCTTCACGCTCAAGGACGGCTTCACCTACGTCCAGCAGGCGATGGACCGCGGCCTCGACGTCGACGACTTCGCGCCCCGGCTGAGCTTCTTCTTCAACGCCCACATCGACTTCTTCGAGGAGATCGCGAAGATCCGCGCCGCCCGGCGGATCTGGGCGCGCGAGATGCGCGAGACGTTCGGCGCGCGCAACCCGCGGTCCTGGCTGATGCGCACGCACGTGCAGACCGCGGGCGTCTCGCTGACGGCGCAGCAGCCGCTGAACAACATCGTCCGCACCGCGGTCGAGGCGCTCGCCGGCGTCCTCGGCGGCACGCAGTCGCTGCACACGAACTCCTACGACGAGGCGCTCGCGCTGCCCACCGAGGAGGCCGTGCGCATCGCGCTGCGCACGCAGCAGATCATCGCCCACGAGACCGGCGTCGCGAACACGATCGACCCGCTCGGCGGCTCCTACTTCGTGGAGTCGCTCACCGACGAGCTCGAGCGCCAGGCGTACGCGTACTTCGACCGCATCGACGAGATCGGCGGCATGGTCGAGGCGGTCAAGCAGAACTTCCCCCAGCGCGAGATCGCCGACGCGAGCTTCGAGCTGCAGACCGAGGTCGACTCC
Source organism: Solirubrobacteraceae bacterium (assembly GCA_034664705.1). Taxonomy (GTDB): domain Bacteria; phylum Actinomycetota; class Thermoleophilia; order Solirubrobacterales; family Solirubrobacteraceae; genus JAOPZW01. The sequence goes on along the minus strand of JAXDHC010000171.1, from coordinate 1,397 downwards.
GGCCGGCGCTGGGTCGTCGGGGTCAACGCCTACCGCCACGAGGACGAGGAGCAGATCAAGACGCTGCGCATCGACCCCGCCCTCGAGCGCAAGCAGATCGACCGGGTGCAGGGCGTCCGCGCTCGGCGCGACGCGAGCGCGGTCGAGCGCGAGCTCGCGCGGCTGCGCGAGTCGGCGGCCAAGCCCGACGACAACCTGATGCCCCACCTGCTCGACGCCGCGCGCGCCCACTGCACCGAGGGCGAGATCGTCGGCGCGCTGCAGGACGTGTTCGGGACCTCCCGCGCGACGCCGGTGTTCTGAGCGGCGACGACCGCCGGGGTGTCAAGTCGCGGTCAGGCGACCGCCCCGCGCGGAAGGTCTCGGCACCGTGGGACGTCATTGTGACCGCCAGTCACCGTCCCACGACAGAGGAGTCCCTCCCCATGAAGCGGCTCATCGCCCTTCTCGTCGCCGCCACGGCCTGCGCGGCGCTCGCCGTGCCGGCCTTCGCGGCGACGAAGACCGTCACCGTCGGACCCAAGACGAAGTTCGGCCCCACCTCGCTGACCATCAGCCGCGGCGACACCGTGCGCTTCCGGTGGTCCGGCAAGCTGCCGCACAACGTCCGCATCACGGCCGGCCCGCAGCGCGGCTCGATCTCCGCCGTGCGCAAGAAGGGCACGGTCTCGAAGCGCTTCACGCGCGCCGGCACCTACCAGCTGCTCTGCGACGTCCACGCCCCCGGCATGAAGATGACGATCCGCGTCCGGTAGCCACGGCGCGCCGGCGCGGCGGGGCCCACGGCCCCGGCCGCGCCGGACGGCGCTGCCCGCCCCGGCCACGACGTCCGGCGCGCTTCCTCCGGACGGCGCCCGACGGCGCTGCAGCCGGACGCCGGGGCAAATACAATCCCGCGCCCCCAGGCCATGACCGCGCCGAGCACAACCCAGAAGATCCGTGTCGTCGTGGCCAAGCCGGGCCTGGACGGGCACGACCGTGGCGCCAAGATCATCGCCCGTGCCCTGCGCGACGCCGGGATGGAGGTGATCTACACCGGGCTGCACCAGACGCCGGAGCAGATCGTCGAGACGGTCATCCAGGAGGACGCCGACGCCGTCGGGCTGTCGATCCTCTCGGGCGCCCACATGACGCTCGTCCCGCGCATCGTCGAGCTGCTGCGCGCGCAGGGCATCGACGACGTGCTCCTGACCGTCGGCGGGACGATCCCGGGCGACGACATCCCCGAGCTCAAGCGGCTCGGGGTCGCCGAGGTCTTCACGCCGGGCGCGTCCACGCAGGACATCATCGACTTCATCCAGGACGCGGTCCGCCGGCGGGGCGCGCGCTGACGCGCCGCGCCATGCCGTCCGGCCGGCGGGGGCCGTCGCGCGCGCCGGCCCGCGGCAGGCGGCCGA
>JAXDHC010000170.1:0-7332 GCA_034664705.1 Solirubrobacteraceae bacterium | reverse complement strand
GAGACGCGCGCCCTCGCCGCGAGCATCCGCACGGCCGAGTCCGAGGCGGAGCCCGCTGCCGCGCCGGGCGCGCCGGCCGGGGCGCCGTTCACCGGCCCGGTCATCGCGGCCGACCTCGTGACGCGGTTCGACGGCCCGCCGCTGATGGGCCGCGACCCCGAGCTGCGGCGGCTGCTCGCGCTGTGGGACCGCGCACGCGGCGGCAGGGGCGCCCTGGCCGTCATCGGCGGCGAGGGCGGCATCGGCAAGACGCGGCTGGCGCGCGAGCTCGTCGCCCGGGCGCGGGAGCACGGCGCCCGCGTCGCCTCGTGCGCGGCCTTGGACCTGGGCGGCGCCCCGCCCTTCGGCCTCTGGACGGAGCTGCTCGCGGAGCTCGCGTCGGGGCTCGACCCGCCACCCGCCGATGCGCCATGGCCCGAGGAGCTCGCGCGCCTCGCCCCCGCCCTGCCGCGCCGGCTGGGCCGCGCGCCCGCCCGCACCGCCGACGTCGCGCCGGAGCTGGCGCGGGCCCGCATGTTCGAGGCCGTCGTGGAGCTCGCCGCGCACGCGACCGCCGGCCGCCCGCTGGTGCTCGTCTTCGACGACGTGCACGTCGCCGACGGGCCGAGCATCGAGCTGGCGGCGTACCTCGCCCGGCGCATCGCGGACCTGCCGGTGCTGCTGGTCATGACGCGCCGGACGACCCCGCGCAGCGACGCGGTCGACGCCCTGCTCCAGGCCGCGCGTGCGCGCGGCGTCGCCACCGACGAGGTCGACCTCGAGCCCCTCGAGCGCGGCGACCTCGAGCGCCTCATCGGCGCCGTGGCCGGTCTCGACGCCCTCGAGCGCGCGCGCGTCGTCGCCGTGGCCGACGGAAACCCGCTGCTCGCGCTGGAGAGCGCCCGCGCGGCGACCCGCGGCGACCGGGGTCCGCCGTCGTCGCTGCGCGGCGTCGTCCGCGCCGCGGTCTCCGGGCTGTCGGCGCCGGCGCGGCGCACGGTCGAGCTCGCCGCGGTGGCGGGGCGCGACCTCGAGCGGGCCGAGCTGGTCGCCCTGGCCGAGCCGCGCGCCGTGCTCGACGCGATGGACTGCGGCCTGTTCCGCAGTGCCGACGGGCGGTTCGGCTTCCGGCACGCGCTCCTGCGCGACGCGGTGTACGCCGATCTCGAGGACGCCCGGCTGCGCGGGCTGCACGAGGCGCTGGGCGAGGCGCCGGGGCTGCGCGCCGCCGAGGCCGCCCACCACCTCCGCCTCGCCGGCCGCGACGACCTCGCGGCGGGCCGGCTCCTCCAGGCCGCCGCCGAAGCCACGCGGGCCACGGCCTTCCAGCAGGCGGTCGCGTTCCTGCGCGAGGCGGTCGACCTCATCCCGGACGACCCCGCGCCGCGGCTCGAGCTGGCGGAGGCCTCCGCCGTCCTCGGCGACCGGGCGACCTCGCTGGCCCAGCTCGGCGCGGCGCTGCGGCTCATCGATCTCGGCGACGTCCGCGCGTGCGCGGCGGCGCACATGCGCGCCGCGCGCTGGTTCCGCGGCTCGCTGTGCGATCCGGCCGCGGCCGGGGCCGCGGCGCGGCGCGGGCTGGACGCGCTGGACGCCGGCGGCCTGCAACAGCCCGATCTGCGCTCGGAGCTGCTCGCCGTGCGCGCATGGAGCGAGGTGACCGTCGCCGGCGCCGACGCGGCGGCAGGCTCGCTCAGCGCGCTCCGCTCGCTGGACCTCGACCCCACCCCCATGCGACGGCACGACGTGGAGACGGTGCAGGCCTACGTCCTGCTCGCGGACGGGCGGCTGCGCGAGGCGGAGGACCTGCTCGTGCACACGGCCGAGACCGGCGAGCGCGCGGGCCGTCCCGACATGGCCTACGGCGGGTGGGCGAACGCCGCGTGCATCGCGTCCGCCATGGGCGAGCTCGAGCGCGCGCTCGCGTACGCCGAGCGCGGCGTCGCCATCGTGACCGGCCTGCCGATCGTCGAGTTCCAGATGTACGGCGTGCGCGCCTACGTCCTCGCGCGCCTGGGGCGCGCCGAGGCGGCGCGGGCCGACTGCGACCACCAGGCCGAGCTCGCCGCGCGGCTGGGCTCGTCGGAGCTCGCGGCGCTCGCGGAGCACGACGCCGGGCTGCTCGCCCTCCTGGCCGGCGACGCCGAGCGCGCGCAGGCGCTGCTGGGCCGGGCGCTCCTCGGCGATCCGCCCGTCCAGCGCGCCGAGGCGCGGCTGCGGCGGGCCGAGGCGCTGGCCCGGCTCGGGCGCGCCGACGACGCCGACGCCGAGATCCGCGCCGCGACCATGGAGCGCGTGCGTCCGTCGCACCGCCCGGCGGTGCTCGTCGCCCGCATGGCATTCGCGCAGGCGCTGAGCGCGCGGGCCCGCGGCGACCGTCCGATGGCGGAGGCGCGTCTGCGGGAGTCCGCCGGACACTGGCGCCGGCTCGCCGGCGAGGGCAGCTGGGCCCGGGACCATCTCGCCTCCCTCGTCGACCTCGGGCGGCCGCCGGTGACGGGCGTCGTGGATCCGGCGCGTGAGCTTGAGCGCGTGGCCGCCGAGCTGCGCGAGGTGCAGGCCGTACCGACCTGAGGCGGTTCCCATGCCGAGCTTCGATGACCGCACGTCCGCGCAGGCCCCCGTCGAGGAGGTCTGGAAGCTGCTCTACGACCCCGCGCGGTTCCCGGAGTGGTGGGCGGGCGTGGAGACCGTCGTCCCCGCACGCTCCGGCGACGAGGGCGACTTCACGATGTACCCGGACGGCTATCCGGACTTCCCGATGCCGCAGGCGCTGCGCGCCGACGCCAACGGCCCGACGGTCACGATCTCGTGCCTCGTGAGCGACCTCGTCTTCGAATGGCGCCTCGAGCCGCTGCCGGCGGGCGACGCCACCGCGATCGCGGTGCACGTCGAGATCCCCGAGGCGGAGGGCCATCGGCTCGACGCCCAGCGTGCGGTCGTGAGCGCCTCCCTGCGCTCGCTGGCCGCGCTGGCGGCGGGCGTCACACCGGAGACGACGGTCGCGCCAGGCCCTCCGCGACGTCGCCGAAGCCCGGGGCGATGATCGCGCCGGGCTGCGCGATGAGCTCCTCGGCGACGAGCGCCTCGGGGGTCAGGAGCAGGGCGGCGACCGACGCCGCGTGCTCGAGGCTCAGGCGGGTGACCGCACCGGATCGATGACGCCCTTCTCGAACAGGTCGCGGCCCCCTCCGGAACAATCGGTTCGGTGTCGCGCCGGCCGCCGCCGGGTGTGCCGGGCGCGACGTCTACACGAGGTAGAGGAACGAGTACGCCGCCGACGGCCCGCTCTGGACCCAGTCCACGAGGCAGTAGCGGCACATGCCGCCGTCGTCGGCCGGCACGTCGATCGTGCTCGGCGGGCGGCCCGCGACCACCTCGGCCTCGATGCGGACGCCGCGCAGCGGGCCGTCGTCCAACGCGGCCGTGACCGTCGGCCCGCGCGCCGGGTACGGCGACGCTGGGGTGCGCGCTATGTCGACGGTCCGCCGCCGTGGCATGTCGAAGACCTCCGACCCTCTGGAGGTGCCGCGCGACAGGAGAGGGAGCGAGACCCAGCGCGTGAATCTGCGGCCGGCCCCGCGGGTCTCGATCATGGCCTCGAGCTCCGCACCTCGGCGCACTCGCGCGCTTCGGTGGCGTTCGGGCTCCGAGGCTGAAGTCCGGCCCGCAGGGTCAGCTCGACACCCAAGCTACTCCCTTTGGCGTGGCCCTGCCGGAAAAGGTTGGAAGCGTCATCGCGAGCGCCGGGAGGACGCGTTCACCGCCTTCATGGTCGCGGTGTCGGCGAGCGCGCGCGGCGCGCGGGTGACGTCGCGTCGGAGGCTCGACGCTAGCTCTCGGCGCCCTCGACGGCGACCCGCGGCAGCGCGCGGTCGAGGCGTCGCGGCAGCCACCAGTTGCGGTTGCCGATCAGGTGCATCACGGCCGGCACGAGCACCGTGCGCAGGATGAACGCGTCGAGGAACACCGCGCTGGCGAGGCCGACGCCGAACTCGGCGATCACCCGCTGGCCCGCGAGCAGGAACGAGCCGAACACGAGGATCATGATCGTGGCCGCCGCGGTGATCACGCGGCCGGTGGCGGCCTGGCCGATGCGCACCGAATGCTCGTTGTCCCCGGTGCGCACCCATTCCTCGTGCATGCGGCTGACGAGGAACACCTGGTAGTCCATCGACAGGCCGAACAGGATCGCGAGCATCATCACCGGCAGGAACGCCTCGATCGGCCCGGTCCCCACCCCGAGCGGCCCGGCGAGGAACCCCTTCTGGAACACGGCCGTGACGACGCCGAACGCGGCGCCGGCGGCGAGCAGGTTCATCATCGCCGCGGTCAGCGGGATCAGCACGCTGCGGAAGGCGATCATCAGCAGGAGGCAGCCGAGCGCAACGATCACCGTGATGAACAGCGGCAGCTTGGCGGTGAGCACGCCGGCGAAGTCGTCGAAGATGGCGGTGAGCCCGCCGACGTACACGGGCAGGCCGCCGGCCGCGTTCGGGATGACGTCGCGGCGGAGCGTGTCGATCAGCCGACTGGTCGCCGCGTCCTGCGGCGCGGTCGCGGGGCGCGCCTCGATCAGCGCGATGCGCCCGTTCGGGCTCGGCACCGGCGGACTCACCGACGCCAGGCCGTCGGCCTTCGCCAGCGCGGCGGCGAGCTTCTGGATCGTGGGGAGGTCCGCCTTTCCGTTCGGCGTTCGAGCGACGATCTGGAAGGTGCCGTTGAATCCCGGCCCGAAGCCCTTGGCGAGCAGGTCGTAGGCCTTGCGCGTCGTCGTCGAGGGCGGGTCCTGCCCGGCGTCGGAGGAGCCGAGGCGCAGCGCCAGCGCCGGGGTCGCGAGCGCGAGCATGACCACCAGCGCGCCCACGGCGAGCGGCACGCGGTGCTTGCGCACGACCTGCGCCCAGCGGGGCCAGAAGCCGTCGAGCTTGGGGTCGCTCGGGCCGCGCTCGGCGAGCCGTCGGCGCTCCCGGCGTGAGAGGACCCGCATCCCGATCATCCCGAGCAGCGCCGGGATCAGCGTGATCGCCGCGACCATGGTGGTGAGCACGACGATCGCCGAGGCGACGGCGACACCGTTGAGGAAGCTGACACCGAGCACGAGCAGGCCGAGCAGCGCCACGATGACCGTGCCGCCGGCGAACAGGACCGCCCGCCCCGACGTGTTCATCGCCCGCACGCAGGCCGCCGCCGGATCGCGGCCCGCCTTGATCGCGTTGCGGTGGCGGGTGACGACGAACAGCGCGTAGTCGATCCCGACGCCGAGGCCGATGAGGGTGGCCAGGGTCGGCGAGAACGTCGCGATGTCGATCGCGTGGGCGAGCAGGCCGGTGAGGCTCAGGCCACAGCCGAGCGCGAGCACCGCGGTGAAGAGCGGAAGCAGCGTGGCCCAGAGCGAGCCGAACGCGATCGCGAGGACGATCGCGGCGCCGAGGAAGCCGATGAACTCGCTCGGGCCGCCGCCGGGCTGCTGGGTCGCCTGCTGGATGCCGCTTCCGCCGAGCTCCACCTGCAGCCCGCCCCCGCGCGCGGCCTCTGCGGTCGAGATCAGCTTGTCGTAGGCGGACTTCGGGACGGCGGCGATGGGCGGCGCGCCGTCCATGTGGACGTTGGCGAAAGCGACCGTGCGGTCCTTGGAGATCTGCCGCGCGGCCGCGCCGCGCGCGAACGGGTTGTCGACCCGCTCGACGTGCGGCCCCTTGGCGATCTGCCGGAGCGTGCGCTCGATCCGCGCCCTGGTCCGCGGATCGGTGACGTCGCGGGCCGCGAACACCACCTGGTTGGTGTCCGTGGACTCCGTGTTGAAGTTGTCGGTGAGCAGGTTCAGCGCGGTCGTGGACTCCGTCCCCGGCAGCGAGAACGAGTCCGTGTAGCCCGACCCGGCACTGGCGTTGAGGCCGCCGAGCGCGAGCAGAGCCGCGACCCAGACGCCGAGGACGACGTACTTGTGGGAGAAGCACCACCGCGCGAGAGCTCTCATCGCCCACAAACCTTAGGCCGCAGCGCCCCCTCGGAGCGACGCAGGCGCGTGCGACCTCGCGGCCCGGAGTCCCTAGCCCGCTGGGCACCCCACGCCGCCGGGCCTGACCCCGATCGCGCCGTCGCCGGCCGGGACCGTCACCGCGTACCCCGGCGTCCCGGCCACGCACACGTCCACGGTGCTGCCGCCACCGGTCGCCGCGCGCCGGGTCACGGTCGCGCGCTGGCCGGCGTGCGGGCCCGCGGCCAGCAGCGTCGCGAACGTCGTCGTGCTCGCGCGGCGCGTGTAGGCGAGCGCCCACGCCGGCGTCTTGGCCCCGTAGGCGGCCGAGTACCAGCCCTGCATCGGGGCGGTCGCGCCGCGTGCGCTCGCGAGCGCCAGACCCGCCGGGTCGGCCTGGCGGATCGCCAGCACGGGCCTGCCGGCGGCGTCCTGGGCGACGACATCGCGTCCGGCGACGCTCGTCCGCGCGCCGGGCGGCAGGTGCCAGTGCTGCGTGTAGTCGTGCGCGGCCGCGCTCGCGAGGCGGTCGACGACGAGCACCAGGGCCTGGGCGAGCAGGACGACGCTGCGCCGGTGCGCGACGCCCGCGTAGAGGTCGCTCGTGCCCGTCGCCCACGCGACGCCGTTGGTGCCGCCCTTGCCCCGCGGCCGCGCGTGGCCCTCGGGCTGATCCTCCCCGTCGACGGTCACGGTGTTGTGGGCGCGCGTGCCGTGGAAGTAGGCGCGGTCGGGCTGCGCCGTGTAGGTGAAGAGCCCGGACTCGGGCAGCACCGTCGAGCCGTTCGCGTACATCGTCACGCTCAGCGCGTCGAGGTCGGAGTGCTCGGTGCGGTAGGTACCCGCGTCGAACGTCACGAACGTCTGGTTGGCCAGCTGCGCGGCCGAGGCCAGCGGCGAGCGCAGCAGGTACAGGCCCGACTCGGGGAACAGCCAGGCGCCGGCGGGCGGGGCGGTGCCGCGCGCGCCGCGCGTGTAGGCGAAGGCGAACTCGGGGTCCGTGTCGGCCATCGGGCCGTAGACCGTCGGGTCCTGGCTGGGCAGGTACGTCGTCGCCGTCGCGCCGAGCATCGGCAGGTAGCCCGACGGCTGGGTGACGTAGGCGGCGTAGCGCAGCATCCGCGCCTTGGCCGCGGTGTAGGCGGGCGCGAGGCCGGGCTCGTAGCGCTTGGCCCAGTCGGTGATCTGTGCCACGAGCCCCAGCACGTACACGTGGTAGAAGGGCGAGTTCTCGACCTCGACGCCGTCGCCGTCGACCGTCGCCCGGAGCATCGCCTGCAGCCGCTGGACGGCGAGCTGCCGCCACACGGTGGCCTGCGCCATCTCCGGGAAGTCGTGCGCCAGCAGCAGCAGCGCGGCACCCTCGTTGAAGC
>JAXDHC010000169.1:0-4236 GCA_034664705.1 Solirubrobacteraceae bacterium | reverse complement strand
GACCAGCGATTCCTCGCCGGCGAGCGTCTGGCTCGTCGCGGAGTGGATCTCGACGAACACGCGCTCACCGGGCTGCGCGAGCCCGGCGAAGTTCACCGCCTTGTTGTGGCGCGAGCGGCCGCGCAGGCGCGACGGGTCGGTCCGCGACGGCCCCTCGACCAGCACGTCGAGCGTTCGCCCGACGAAGCGCTGCGCGCGCTCGTGGGCGCGGCGCTGCACGACCTCCACGAGGCGCTGCATCCGCTCGACCTTCACCTCGTGCGGCACGAGGCCCTCGGCGATCGTCGCCGCCTCGGTGCCGCGCCGCGGCGAGTAGACGAACGTGAACGCGCTGTCGTAGCCGACGTCCTCGCAGACCGCCAGCGTCTGCTCGAAGTCCTCCTCCGTCTCCCCCGGGAAGCCGACGATGATGTCGGTCGTCAGCGCGCAGTCCGGCACGAGCTCGCGGATGAGCGCGACGCGGTCGAGGTAGCGGTCGCGGTCGTACGTGCGGCGCATCGCCTTGAGGATCCGCGACGACCCCGACTGCAGCGGGAGGTGGATGTGCTCGCAGACCGACGGGAGCTCGGCGTGCGCGCGGACGACGTCCTCGCGCATGTCCTTGGGGTGCGGGCTCGTGTAGCGGATGCGGTCGATGCCGTCGATCGCGTCGACCGCGTGCAGCAGCTCGCTGAACGACCGCCGGTCGGGTCTGAGGTCCCGCCCGTACGAGTTCACGTTCTGGCCCAGGAGCGTCACCTCGCAGACGCCGTCGGCGGCGAGCCGCTCCACCTCGTCGACGAGCTCCGGCAGCGGGCGCGACACCTCGCGCCCACGAGTGGACGGCACGATGCAGTACGAGCAGCGGCAGTTGCAGCCCACCGAGATCTGCACCCACGCCTGGAATTCGCGGGCCCGCTTGCCGGGCAGGTGGCCGGTGAAGCCCTCGAACTCGAAGAACCCCTGCGCGGTGAGCGAGTCGCTCGTCAGGAACTCGGCCAGCTTGTGGACCTGTCCGGGTCCGAACGCCACGTCCACGTACGGGAAGCGCGCGAAGACCTCGTCCTTGACCGACTGCGCCCAGCAGCCGCCCACGCCGACGACGACGTCGGGCCGCTGCGCCTTGATCCGCTTGGCCTCGCCGAGGTGCGAGACGAAGCGCTCGTCGGCCTTCTCACGGATCGAGCACGTGTTGAACAGGATGAGGTCGGCGTGCTCGCGCGCGTCCGCCTCGGCGTAGCCGAGCGACTCGAGCATGCCCTTCATGCGCTCGGAGTCGTGCTCGTTCATCTGGCAGCCGAAGGTCGTGACGTGGTAGCGCTTCATCGCCCGCAAGGGTATCCCGGGGCCCGTCCCAGGGGGCGCGGGCCCGGCCGGAGCGGCTACGCGCCGAACTCGCCTTCGTCGCGCCGACCGCCCACGCCGGCGAGCCCGTTCGGGGGAAGACAGAGCAATGTCAGCACTTCCTGAGCGCTCCACGTGACCGATGCGGTCCTGGACAGCGCGCCCGACGCGGCCATCACGACGGACGAGAACGGGCGCGTCGTCGGGGCGAACCTGGCGGCCGAGCGGATCTTCGGCTTCGCGCGAGGCGAGATCATCGGCCGGCCCCTCACCGAGCTGCTGCTGCCCGGCGCGCCTGCCGGCCAGGCCCCTGCGCGCCGGGCGGGCGGCACCCCGCCGCGCATCGTCGGGCGCCACGTGCAGCTGCCGACGCCGAACGCCGACCGTCCCGAGATCGTCGCCGACGTCTCGGTCACGCGCACGAGCGAGTCGCCGCCGCGCTTCACGCACTGGATCCACGAGCTGTCCGGCGAGGACGCCGCGAGGCCGCAGGACGAGCGCCGTCAGGCGCTGCTCGAGGCCGCCGAGGAGATCGCCGAGGCCGGGAGCTGGGAGTGGACGCCCGCCGAGTCGCAGCTGGTGTGGTCCGACAACCTGTTCCGGATCTTCGGGCTCGCGCCCGACGAGCTGGTCCCGACCCCGGAGTACGTCTTCGCGCAGACCCATCCCGACGACCGTGACCGCGTCGTCGCCCAGGTCGAGGCGCTTCGCTCGCGAGGCCGGCTCCGGCCGCTCGACTACCGCATCCTGCGCCCGGATCGCAGCGTCCGGCACCTGCGGGCGACCCTCGCGGTCACCGAGGAGCGCGACGGCGAGCCCTACCGCCTCGTCGGCTCGGTGCAGGACCTCACGACGCGGCTGTGGGCCGAGCGCGAGATCGCCGCGCACGTGGCCGTCGCGCAGGCGCTCGCCGAGTGGGAGTCGCTCGAGTCCGGCGCGGAGCGGCTCCTCGCCTACCTCGCCGAGGCGATGGGCTTCGTCGCCGGCGTGTTCTGGGTGCCGCGCGGCGACACGCTCGTCGCCCGGGTCGTCTGGCAGTCGGTGGACCTTCCGGACTTCGCGTCGCTGACCCGCAGCGCGGAGATCAGGCCGGGCGCCGACCTTCCCGGACGGGTGTGGGAGCGCCGTGAGCCCCTGAACGTCGTCGGCGCGGCGAACACCCCGCGGACGCCGCGGGGCGACGTCGCCGCGCTCGAGAGCCTCCACAGCGCGGTCGCCGTGCCCGCGGTCATCGGCGAGGGCGTCCTCGCGGTCGTCGAGCTGCTGTCACGCGAGGACGGCGGGCTGACCGAGGGGGCCATGCGGTCGCTGACCGGCATCGGCCACGAACTGGGGCAGTTCCTCGGGCGGCGCCGCGGGGAGCTCGAGGCGTCGCTGCTCTCGCCGCGCGAGGTCGAGGTGCTGCAGCTCGCGGCGCAGGGCCTGTCCGCGCCCCGGACCGCCGAGCGGCTCTTCCTCAGCCCGGCGACCGTCAAGACGCACCTCGAGAACATCTACGCCAAGCTCGGCGTCTCCGACAAGCCCTCGGCGGTCGCGACGGCGCTGCGCCAGGGCCTCATCCACTAGCCGCCGACGCGCGCGGCGGCCACCTCGGCAAGCGCCTCGCGCAGCGCGACGGCGAACGGCTGCGCCTGGAGCGTCACGGCGGTGTGCCGGCCGGGCACCTCGTGCACCGGCGCGTTCAGCAGCGCCGCGAGCTCGCGCTGCTTGCGGGGCGGCACCAGGTCGTCGTCGGCGGTGACGATCACCGCCGCCGGGACGCCGAGCGACGCCAGCCACGGGCGGGCGTCGTAGCGGCCGAGCTCGCGGCCGGCCTCGGCGATGTCGAGGGCGTTGCCGCGCGAGAGCTCGCCGGCCGCCCAGCTCGTCGCCGGCGTGTCCGGCAGGCCCATGCGCCGCAGCCACGACCGCCACGCCGAGTCGCCGAACACGCCGAGCTGGAAGCGCAGGAGCGCCATCGCCTTCCACGCCCGGCGCATGCGGGGCTCCTGCCAGTCCGGCGCCGTCGCACACAGCACGACGCCGTCGACGAGGTCCCGGTGGTCGCGGGCGAGCAGGCAGGCGATCGGGCCCCCCATCGAGTAGCCGGCGACGAGCGCCCGGTCGATGCCCTCGCTGCGCAGCACGGCGGCCGCGTCCTCGGCGCACGCGGCGAGCCGGAACGGCTCGGGGCTGCGCATGCCGCGGCCGTGACCGCGGTGGTCGAGGGCGATGACCCGGTAGCCGGCGTCGGCGAGCGGCCCGTACATCGTGATCCAGTTCGTGTCGGCGGTGACCATCCACCCGTGGAGCAGGAGGACCACCGGGCCCTCGCCGCCGGTGTCGCGGACGAGGAACTCGCCGCGCCCGGGGACCTGGACGATGCGCCCCGGCGGCAGCCCCTCGGGCGGCTCGGGCCGCTGAGGCGGCGCGGTCTGCCGCCGGCGGAGGATCTCGGGCAGCGAGCGGGCGCGCTCGGTCACTTGGCGAAGTCGACGGCGCGCGACTCCCGGATCACCGTCACCTTGATCTGGCCGGGGTACTCGAGCTCCTTCTCGATCTCGCGCGCGATGTCGCGCGAGAGCGCGATGGCGGCGTCGTCGTCGATGTGGTCGGGCTGGACGATCACGCGGATCTCGCGGCCCGCCTGCATCGCGTAGACCTTGTCGACGCCCTCGTGGCGGGTGGCGATGTGCTCGAGCTCGCGTAGGCGCTTGACGTACTGCTCCAGCGACTCGCCGCGCGCGCCGGGGCGGGCGCCGCTGAGCGCGTCGGCGGCCTGGACGATGACGGCCTCGACGGTCTGGGGCTCGACCTCGTTGTGGTGGGCCTCCATCGCGTGGGCGACCGCTTCGGATTCGCCGTGCCGGCGGACGAGGTCGCCGCCGACGAGCGCGTGCGGGCCCTCGATCTCGTGCGAGACCGCCTTGCCGA
>JAXDHC010000168.1:0-4292 GCA_034664705.1 Solirubrobacteraceae bacterium | reverse complement strand
GGTCGTCGCGGCAACCCGCACTCAGCGGTGCGCCGGTACCCCGCGCTGCTCGAGGAGCCGGCGCAGGGTCAGGGCGTTGCGCACGGCGAAGCCCTCCCAGTCGTTGTTGAAGTACGCCAGCACCTCGGCCTCGCGCGACACGGCCGCGAGGCGACCGGCCCACTCGCGAAGCTCGGTCGCCGAGTAGTTGCCGCGCCGCCCGCGGTGGCCGTAGTGGAAGCGCACGAAGGTCCAGTCCGTCGTCAGCTCGAGGGCCTGGAACGGCCGCTGCGGATGGTCGCCGTACGCGAGCGCGACCTCGTGCCAGCGCAGCAGCTCGTACACCGCGTCGCAGAACCAGCTCGGATGGCGGAACTCGAAGCAGTGCCGGCCCGGCGGCAGCGCGTCGAGCGCGCGGGCGAGCGTGTCGTCATCGCGCTTGAACCACTCCGGCAGCTGCCACAGGATCGGGCCGAGCTTCGGCGTGCTCACGAGCGGCTCGATGCGCTCGTAGTAGCGCGCGATGCCCTGGTCGAGGTCGCGCAGCTTCTTCATGTGCGTCAGGTAGCGGCTCGCCTTCAGCGAGAAGAGGAAGTCCGGCGGCGTCTGCTCCACCCAGCGCGCGACGGCGTCGCGCGACGCGAGGCGGTAGAAGGTCGAGTTGACCTCGACGGTGTCGAAGACCTCGGCGTAGCGCTCGAGCCAGCGCGGCTGGCCGAGGCCCGGCGGGTACAGGACGCCCCGCCAGCTCTTGTACTGCCAGCCGCTGCAGCCGACGCGGACGGGCCGCGTCCCGGTCGTGGCCGGCGACCCCGCGGCGCGCTCCACGGTGGCGCTCACAGCGCGTCGCGCATCGCGCGCGCGTCGGCGAACAGCTTCGCGCGCACGTCGGGGCTGCGCAGGCCCGCCGCGGGATGGAACATCGGAAACAACGTGCGGCCGTCGCGCTCCAGGACGCGGCCGTGGGCCTGGGTGATCTTCACGTCGGCGGCGAAGCGCCCGAGCGCGTGGCGGCCGAGCGGCACGATCAGCCGCGGGCCGATCGCCTCCAGCTGGGCCTCGAGCCACGGCAGGTGGTGGGCGACCTCGTCGGCACGCGGGTCGCGGTTGTTCGGCGGCCGGGCCTTGACCACGTTCGTGATGAACACGTCCCCCCGCTCTAGGCCGGCCTCGGCGAGGAGCTCGTCGAGCAGCTTGCCCGCCCGCCCGACGAACGGCCGCCCGGTCTTGTCCTCGCTCGCCCCGGGCGCCTCGCCGACGAGCACGACCGGCGCGGTGGCGCTGCCCTCGCCGGGCACGAGGTTCGTGGCCTCCTCGCAGATGGCGAAGCCGCACGGGACGTGGTCGCGGACCTCCTGGGCGATGGCGTCGAGGAGGCGCTGGGGGTCGCGCGTCACGCGGCGACCTCCTGGCCGAGGAGCTCGCGCATGCGCTGCGCCGCGACCGGCGCGTCGGCGCCGCGGTTGTTGTTGAACATCACGTGCACGGTCTCGGCCTCCTCCGCGAGCCGGTGCGCCCGCTCGCCGAGCTCCCGCAGCTCCTCGTCGGCGTAGTGGTGGGCGAAGCGCTCGGCGACGGTGCGGCCGCGCAGGTAGCCCTGCAGGTTGCGCCCGTGCGCGCGCAGGTACGCGACGTCGTCGCGGGTGACCGCGTCGAGGTGGGGCATGATCGTCGGGGCGCTCGAGCCCTCCGGGCCGTCGACGCACACGAAGGCCGCGCCGTGGCGCTCGTACCACTGCAGGGTGTTCTCGCGGCGCTGCTCGTCGAGCCAGAAGCGATGACGCAGCTCGACGGCCACCGGGGCGGTCGCCCGCAGGCGCTCCACGAGCGCGGCCAGCTCGTCGAGCTCGTGGTCGCGGGGCCCGAAGGCGGGGGACAGCTGGAGCAGGAAGGTCCCGAGCCGATCGCCCAGCGGCTCGACGGCGGCGGCGACCGCGTCGGCGAGCGCGGCCTCGAGCTTCGGCGTGAGCTCGACGCGCCCGCGCGCGTTCGTGGTCGCGCGGTCGCGCAGGTCGGCCGGAAGGGAGCGCAGGTCGGCGGCATGGCGGCTGAGCAGGCGGTGGAGCTTGACGTCGAAGGTGAAGTCCCCGGGCGTCTCGCCGGCCCAGCGCGCGACGGCGCGGCGCTCGGGCACGGCGTAGAAGGTCGAGTTGACCTCCACGGCCTCGAAGCGCTCGGCGTACCAGGGCAGCCGCTCGCGGGCCGGCAGGCCGCGTGGATACCACTCCTCGACGAACCCGGGGTCCGCCCAGCTCGAGGTGCCGATGAGGATGCGTCCTGCCATTGGGATGGCGCTACCCGCCCGCCGCCGCTCGGATGCCCGACCCGCGGCGACGCGCGGCGTCCGCCGATGGGAGGACACGCGGGCTGCGGGGCCGCGTCGGAACGCGGCGAGGAATGCCCTGATCGCCGCCGGTTTCCGCTGCCACGCTCGCTCCCGCAAGCATCGCTCGAGCTCCGGGAGGGAGCCATGGGACAGCAGCACGGAAGCAGGACGAGAGGATCTCGCACGCGCACGGACCGCGCGGACGGGCGCCGGAGCGCGATGGCGGCGGCCGTGCCGAGAGTGATCCTGAGAACCGGAGCGGCGGCGCTGCTCGTCGCCGCCGTCGGGCCCGGCACCGCGTCCGCGGCCGTCTCCGGCGGCCGCATCATCGCCGTGCTCACCGATACGTCGGGGCTGGAGCTGACGAACTACGCGCCGAGCTCCGACGTGGCCGTCTCGCTGCTCCGCAACGGCGTGACGATCGCCAACGGGACCACGAAGACGCTCGGCGACGGCAGCGCCTCCCTCAACGGCGGCGGCAACGCCGGCGACTGCTGGACCGACGTGACGCCCGACATCCTCGCCGGCGACGTCGTGCAGGTCGGGAACGACTCGATGGTCGTGCAGGGCGTCACGTCGCAGCGGCCGGTCACGACGCTCACGCCGGGAACGCTCGAGATGCACGGAACGGCCGCCGATCCGGCGGGCCGGCAGCTGACCGGCGGGACCCTCGAGGCCCGCATCGTCGCGACGTTCACCAACAACAAGAAGTCGCTCCGCGCCCCGGCCGTCTACGACGGGGCCGGCAACGGGTGGACCGCGACGTTCTCCGGGCTCTCGGACGCCGACGTGCAGATCGCGCTGGCCGCCAAGGACGCGCGCGCCGTGTTCTCCAACGCCACGGCGACGGAGACGACGATCTCGCAGAACCCCGGCGGCCGCGCGGCGGTGTCCCCGTGCACCGCGCCGTCCGGCCGCTACGCCGTGACGCAGGCCGGTCGCGACGCCGTCAACGCCGCCAACGTCGGCGCGGACCTCGTCCTCTCCGGCACCTCCGCGCGCGCAAGCGCGATCGGCGTGTCGCTCGCCGACGCCAACGGCAAGAACGCCGCCGCCGCCGCGGCGATCACGACCAACGCCGCGACGGGCGCGCAGACGTGGACCGCGACGATCCCGGCCACGGCCGTCGCCGGCCTCGCCGACGGCACGCTGACCGCGTCCGCCAGCTACACGGTGCCGTCAGGCACGGTGGGCGGGGCGACCCTGTCGCTGGCGAAGGACACGGTGGCGCCGCCGGCGCCGACCGCGACGCCCGGCGCGGGCACCTACGCCGGACCGCAGTCCGTGACGCTCGCCGACGGCGATCCGGACGCGACCGTCCGCTGGAGGAACGACGGCACGGCGCCGTCGGCGTCGTCGTCGCGGTTCGGCGGAGCGATCAGCGTCACCGCGAGCCAGACGATCATGGCCGTGGCGATCGACCCGGCGGGCAACGCGAGCCCGACGGCGGCGCTCGCCTACGTCATCAGCGCTCCGGCCGCCGGCGGCGCCCCCGGCGCGGGCGCGGGCGCTCCGCGTGCGCTGTTCGACGGAACGATCCCCGGGCTGTTCCGGCCGGCGGGCGTCGCCGACGTCCCGAACACCGGGACCATCGCCGTCGCCGGCCGGCGCGTCACGCGGTTCGCGGTCAGCCGCCTCACCATGGCCCGCCGGATCGGCCGGCGCGCGCTGAAGCGCCAGGGGGTGCGCGCGACCATGCAGCTCCCGACGGGCACGCGCGCCCTGCGGATCACGATCGTGCGGATGACGGGCGGACGTCCGGAGCGCACGCCCATCGCCGTCCGCACGCGCGTGCCGACCCGTGCCGGCCTCTACCGCCTCCAGCTGCGCGACCGCGCGCTGCTGGCGCGGCTGCGCCCTGGCCGCTACGTCCTCCGGGTCCAGGCCGGCCGCAGCGCCCGCGCGCTCGGGGCCGGCGCGGACGTGGGCTTCGCGATCACCGGCTGAGCCCTCCCGGGCAGGTGGACGCGAGGGGGGCGGGCCGGTG
>JAXDHC010000167.1:0-9895 GCA_034664705.1 Solirubrobacteraceae bacterium | reverse complement strand
CCGCCGCTACCGCGCGCTCGCCGCCGCCTACGACGGGCGGACCGCGGCGGGGAACGCCTACCGGCGGCGCAGCGTGCTCGCGCTGGCGCCCGCGCCGGGCGAGGTCATCGTCGACGTCGGCTGTGGCACGGGCCTGAACTTCGCCCTCCTCCAAGCGGGGATCGGCCGCGGGGGCCGGCTCGTCGGCGTCGACGCGAGCGCCGAGATGCTCGAGCGGGCCCGCGCCCGCGTCCGCGCCGAAGGGTGGCGCAACGTCACGCTCGTCCACGCCGCGGCGGGCGATGTGGAGATCGACGCGCTCGCCGACGGCGCGCTGCTCTGCGGAGTGCACGACGTGATGCGCTCGCCCGCCGCCCTCGCCAACGTGCTGCGCCGGCTCCGTCCCGGCGGGCGCATCGTCGCCGGCGGCCCGAAGTGGGCGCCGTGGTGGCGGCCCGGCAGCATGGTGCTGAACCTCTCCACGCGCAGCGTCAACCGCGACTACGTCACGACCTTCGAGGGCTTCGACCGGCCGTGGAGCGCGCTCGAGCGCCTCGTCGACGACCTCGCCGTCGAGGAGGTCATGTTCGGCGCGGGCTACATCGCCCGCGCCGAGCTTCCGCGCGGCCCCGCGCGCGGGTGACCGACCGCCGGTCGGTCAGCCTCCGACCGCTGGTCCCTCGACACCCGGCCCGCCGACCCGGAAGCTGCCGGGCATGGCGAGCGGCCCGCAGATCGTCGCGTTCGGGGGTGGCGGGTTCTCCATGGAGCCGGGGAACCGGCTCCTCGACGACTACGTCCTTTCGCTGCCCGGCGTCGAGCGCCCGCGCGTGTGCTTCCTGCCCACCGCCTCCGGCGACGCCGACCACTACGTCGTGCGCTTCTACCGCGCGTTCCCGGCGACGCGCTGTGAGCCGTCGCACATCTCGCTCTTCCGGCGCGACAAGGGCTCGGGGATCGACGCCGACGTCGGCGCGCACCTGCTCGAGCAGGACCTGATCTACGTCGGCGGCGGCAGCGTCGTGTCGCTGCTCGGCGTCTGGCGCGCCCACGGCCTCGACGAGATCCTGCGCGCGTGCTGGCAGCGCGGAACGGTCCTCTGTGGCCTGAGCGCGGGCTCGCTGTGCTGGTTCTCGGAGGCGATCACCGCCTTTCACGGGTCGCCGCGGCGCGTCTGCGGCCTCGGGCTGCTGCCGTGGTCGAACTGGGTGCACTACGACGGCGAGCCGACCCGGCGCGACGCCTATCACGAGGCGATCGCCGCCGGGATGGTCCCCGGCTACGGGGTGGAGGACGGTGCCGCGCTGCACTTCGTCGGCAGCGAGCTCGCCCGCGTGGTCAGCTCGCGCCCGACCGCGCGCGCCTATCGCGTTGAGGCGGCCGACGGGGCCGCCCGTGAGAGCCCGCTTCCGGCGTTGTCGCTGCGCGACGCCGAGGGCCTCGTGCTCGCCTGACGGATGCGGACGATCTTCGCCATGGGGGGTGGCGGGTTCACGATGGAGCCCGACAACCCGGTCCTCGACGAGTACATCCTCGGCCTCGCCCGCCGGCCGGTCCCGCGCGTGTGCTTCCTGCCGACCGCGAGCGGCGATCCGCTGGACCACATCATGCGTTTCTACGAGGCCTTCTCGGACCTTCCGTGCGAGCCGACCGACGTCTCCCTCTTCCGCCTGGGGCGGCGGCCGGTCGACCTGCGCCGCCTGCTCCTCGACCAGGACATCGTCTACGTCGGCGGGGGCTCGATGCGCAACATGCTCGCGATCTGGCGCGTGCACGAGCTCGACGCGATCCTTCGCGAGTGCTGGGCGCGCGGCGTCGTGCTCGCCGGGCTGAGCGCCGGGGCGATGTGCTGGTTCCAGGCCGGCATCACGAAGTCGCGCGGGCGCGCCGAGCCGGTCGAGGGCCTCGGGCTCCTGCCCGGCTCGCTCTCGGTCCACTACGACGGCGAGCCTGAGCGGCGCCCGGCGTACCTGGCCGCCGTGGCGTCGGGCGCGGTGCCCGACGGCTTCGGCGCGGACGACGGCGTCGGGCTGCTGTTCCGCGATCGCGTGCTCCAGCGCGTCGTCGCGTCGCGCCCGGACGCGCGCTGCGTGCGCGTCCGGCGCGTCGAGGACCGCGTCGAGGAGCAGCCCGTGCCGGTCGACGTGCTCGCCGATCCCGAGCCGACCTTCGTCGTCTCCGCCGACGTGCGCGAGTTCCGCGCTCAACGGCGTGCGGCGCTCGGGCGCTGACCGTCGCCGCGCGCCGGCGCCGCGCGTCTGGACCGGCGGGCCACATCGCGCGCCGCATCTTTGTGCGCGGGGACAGGGCGCCGCGGCGGCCCTCGGGAGATGCTCGGCGCGTGACCCGCGAACCGATCCTCGTCCCGGCGCATCGCGCCCGCACGCCGCCGTTCCGCGTCGAGGTGTCCGGCGCCTGGCACGACCCGCGCCTCGGGACCCAGGAGCCGTGGACGCAGGTCTTCCTCGTCTCCGCTCCGGGCCCGCGCGCGGCCGAGCTGGCCGGCACGCAGCTCTTCGGCGGGGAGGCGGCGCGCCGGCGCTGCATGGCGATGCCGAACTGCTCGGCGCGCGTGCTCGTCGACGGCGACGTCGACTGAGGTGGCCGGGACTCACCAGAGACGTGGTGCGTCCCATCCGCGCCCAGGCACCGTGCCCCGGCCACCTCGTCGTCGTCCTCGCGAGCCTGGGTCAGGGGCCCGCGACGGCGTCGCTCCCGCATGTGGCGCGGCCGAGACCGAGCCCTTGGCCGGGCCGCGCGCCTCACGCTGGAGCATGGCCGCAACGCTACGGCCGCCGGTCGCCGCGGACCACGGACAGGCGGTCGGAGATTCGCCGCCGGCATTTCGCCGCACGGTCGAGCCTGTACGCCGGGTCGAGGCGGGCAGCGCGGTTTTTGGACGGATGTCCAGCGTGCCCAGGCCGTCGGATGCCGATCCTAGGATCGTGAGCTCGCCGCCGCATCTCTCGGTCCGCCCCGGCGGCGACGCGCGCCGCCCGGCCGGA
Source organism: Solirubrobacteraceae bacterium (assembly GCA_034664705.1). Classification (GTDB taxonomy): domain Bacteria; phylum Actinomycetota; class Thermoleophilia; order Solirubrobacterales; family Solirubrobacteraceae; genus JAOPZW01. The sequence continues at coordinate 6,911 of JAXDHC010000167.1, read as the reverse complement.
CGCGGGAACGGCCGTGCCCGCCGGCGCCCGGCGCCCGCGCGTGACCTGCCGCTGATCGCGGTCACGACGTCGGAGGTGCGTGACTCCGCGCTGCAGGTGAGCACGGCCGAGGCCGACCCGCCGCGCCGCGAGATGGTGCTCGGGATGCGCTACCTCGAGGCCATCGGCGGCGCGGGCGCGCTCGCCATGGTCGTCCCGCCGATGCCCGGCCCGGCCATCCCCGCGCTGCTCGATCGCGTCGACGGCATCTGCCTGTCGGGCGGGCCCGACCTCCATCCGGCCGCCTACGGCGCGGACCCGCATCCGGCGCTCGGGCCCACGGAGCCGCACGTCGACGCCTTCGAGCTCGCCCTGGCGCGCGCGGCCGACGAGCGCGACATGCCGATCCTCGCGATCTGCCGCGGCGCGCAGGTCCTGAACGTGGCCCGCGGCGGGTCCCTGCACCAGCACCTTCCCGACGTCGTCGGCACGGCCGTGACGCACCGCCAGGCCGACGGGGCCGGCCGGCGCACGCACGGGGTCACCGTCGCCGCGGAGAGCCGGTTGGCCGAGATCGTCGGCCGTCCCGAGCTGCGCGTCAACTCCTTCCACCACCAGGCCGTCCACCGGCTCGGCGAGCGGCTGTCGCTGTCGGCGTGGGCCGACGACGGGACGGTCGAGGGGTTCGAAGCGGTTGATCGCAGCTTCGTGGTCGGCGTACAGTGGCACGCGGAGTGCCTCGTCGACCACGCGGACCAGGCGGCACTGTTCACGGCGCTCGTGGCGGCGTGTGCCGTCGGCGAGCCGGCGGCCAGCGCATCGGGCGGCGGGCAGCAGGCCCCCCGGGCGGTCGCCGACTCTGCCTGATGGGCCGGCGCGCGGGCAGCCCTCACCGGTGGGCGCCCCGCGAGCCGGCCCCGGACGGGACGTGAGCGGCGCGGCGGCGGGCCCGGCGCGGCCGTTCACCGACGGCTTCGACGAGGCCTTTGCCGCGCCCGGAGTCGCGCGCCCGCACTACGCGAAGCTGCTCGACGCCCTGGCCGGCACCGACCTCGCGGCGCTGCGCGACACGGTGAACGCGCGCGTGCGCGCCGCGGGCGTCACGTTCGGCAGCGGGCCGGAGGCCACGCCGTTCGTCATCGACCCCATCCCGCGCATGCTCGCCGCCGACGAGTGGGCGACGCTCGCGGCCGGGCTCGAGCAGCGCGTGCGCGCGCTGAACGCCTTCGTCGTCGACGCGTACGGCGAACGGCGATTCGTCGAGGCGGGACGCATGTCGGCTGCCGTCATCGAGAGCGCCGAGGGCTACGAGCCCGACCTGCGCGGGTGCCTCCCCGGCGGCGGGGCGCCGATCGGCACCGCGGGGCTCGACATCGTGCGCGCCCCCGACGGGGTCCTGCGCGTCCTCGAGGACAACCTGCGGACGCCGTCGGGCTTCGCCTACGCGATGGCCGCCCGCGAGGCGCTCGCGCCGGTGCTGGACGGCTCGGCGCCGGCGCCCGTGGCCATCGCCGAGCTGACGGACCTCCTGCGCGAGGTGCTGTGCGCGGCCGCGCCCGACGGCGTCGACGAGCCGTCGATCGTCGTCCTGAGCGACGGTCCCGAGAGCTCGGCCTGGTACGAGCATGCCGACGCCGCCCGGCGCCTCGGCGTGCCCGTCGTCACCCTGCGCGACCTCGAGCGCCGCGGCACCCGTCTGGAGGCCCGCCTCGAGAACGGCCGCCGCCGGCCGGTCGACGTCGTCTACCGGCGGTGCGACGAGGACCGGCTGCGCGACGAGCGCGGTCGCCTCACGCCGGTGGCCGAGGCGCTGCTCGAGCCGTGGCGCGCGGGCACGCTCGCCGTGGTCAACGCGTTCGGCACCGGGGTGGGCGACGACAAGCTCGTCCACGCCCACGTCGAGGACATGATCCGCTTCCACCTGGGCGAGGAGCCGCTGCTCGAGGCGGTGCCCACGCTGGACCTCGGCGGCGACGCGCCGCGCGACGACGTGCTCGCGTCGCTGCGCGACTTCGTCGTCAAGCCGCGGATGGGCCACGGCGGCATGGGCGTCGTCGTCTGCGCGCACGCCGACGAGGCCGACCTCGAGCGACTGCGCCGCGAGCTCGTGGCCGACCCCGGCGGCTACGTCGCCCAGCCCACCGTCGCCATCTCGCACCACCCGACGGTCGTCGACGGCGGCCGGCTCGAGCCGCGCCACGTCGACCTGCGGCCGTTCGTGTTCTCCACGCCCGCGTCCGCCCGGGCGCTGCCGGGCGGCCTCACGCGCGTGGCCTGGGACCCCGGCGCGCTCGTCGTGAACTCGTCGCAGAACGGCGGAGCGAAGGACACATGGGTACTGAGGTGAAGCCCGGCGTCCTCGGGCTCGAGTGGGCGTCGTGGCAGCGCTCGGCGCCGTACACGGTCGGGCTCGAGGAGGAGGCGATGCTGCTCGACGCGCGCGACTGGTCGCTCGCGCAGCGCGGCGACGACATCCTCCCGCAGCTCTCGCCGGACCTCGCGGAGCACATCAGCGGCGAGACCCACCAGGCGGCGATCGAGGTCGCCACCGAGCCGCACGAGACCGTCGGGGCGGCGATCGCCCAGCTGCGCGACCTCCGCGCGCGCCTCGCCGCCGAGCTCGCCGGCTTCGGCGTCGCGGTCGCCGGCGCCGGGACGCATCCGTTCGCGCTCTGGGACGAGACGCAGGTGTCGGAGTCCGGCCGCTACCAGGTGATCCTGCGCACCATGGCCGACCTGGCGCGGCGCGAGCCGACCTTCGCGCTGCACGTCCACATCGGCGTGGCGGAGCCCGACGCGGCGATCCGGCTCATGAGCCGCCTGCGCGCGCACCTGCCCCTGCTGCTCGCGCTCTCGGCGAACTCGCCGTTCTGGCAGGGCCGCGCCACGGGCCTCGCCTCGACGCGCACGCCGGTGTTCGGCGCGTTCCCGCGGACGGGCATCCCGCGCCGCTACGTGTCCTACGAGGACTGGGTCCGGACCGTCGACGCGCTGTTGCGCTGCGGCGCCTTTCCCGAGCCGACGTTCCTGTGGTGGGACATCCGCCCACAGCCGAGCCTCGGCACGGTCGAGGTGCGCGTCATGGACGCGCAGACGAGCCTGTATGGGACGGCCGCCCTGACCGCGCTCATCCAGTCCGTCGCCCGCCTCGAGCTCGAGGAGGGCTACGCCTCCCCGGCGCTCGTCGCCGGCGAGGAGCTGCTGGCCGAGAACCGCTTCCTCGCCTCGCGCGACGGGATCGAGGCGCGGCTGCTCGACCCGGACACCGGCCGGCGGCGCCCGGCGCGCGACCAGCTCGACGAGCTGCTGGAGGCCGCGCGCCCCCACGCCGAGGCGCTCGGCTGCCGCGCCGAGCTCGAGGCCGCCGGGGCGCTGGGGGAGGCGCCCGGGTTCGCGCGCCAGCTGGCGATCTTCAGGCAGCGCGGCGACCTGCGCAGCGTCGTCGGCGAGCTCGCCGGGGAGTTCGCGCCGGACGGCTGAGCGCCGGCCGCGCGTCCGCGCCGGCTCAGGGCACGCGCAGCGCCCGCGGAAGGTCGTGGGCGCTGTGCAGCACCACATCGGCGCCCGCGAGCTCGTTCGGGTCGTAGGGCCCGGTGGCGATCGCCACGCAGCGCAGCCCGTCGGCGCGCGCGCACGCGATGTCCTCCGGGGTGTCGCCGATCACGATCGTCCGCGCCCGCGGGTACGGCGCGCCGCCGTCGTCCGCCCCCGCCCGCCGGCGCGCGATCGCGGGCAGGTCGCTGCGGTCGTCGGAATCCGAGCCGAAGCCGCCCTGCCCGGCGGCGAAGAACGCCTCCAGCCCCGAGCGCCGGAGCTTCATCCGCGCGATCGGCTCGAGGTTGCCGGTGACGAGCGAGAACCGGGTCCCGGGACGCTCCGCGAGCGCGGCCAGCGCCTCGTCCACGCCGGGTGCGACGCGGTCGCGCAGGTCCGGCGGGCACCGCCGCGCGTAGGCCTCGGCGCAGGCGACGTGGAACCGCGCCACCCCGTCGTCGATCCGTGCGGCGTCGACGCCGCGCAGCACGCAGATGTCGCGGGCGATGGCGCCGTCGGTCCGCCCGGCGGCCGGCACGGCCGCGGGCCCGGGATCGGTGACGCCCCACACCGCGTGCACGGCGTCGGCGAGCGCCTCGCGGTGCTCCACGTGGGCCCGCAGCAGCAGCGTCCCGTCGATGTCGAACAACAGCAGCACGCGCGTCGAAGGCTACGGACACGCGACCCCCCGCTGAGCAGGCATACTCCGCACCGGGAGATGAGTACCGCGGCCGCCACCTCGCGCCCGGCCGGGCGCACGCTGCCCATCGGCCGCTGGGCGCAGGCGTGGGTCGGCGTGCTCGGGGTCCTCGCGCTGCTCGAGATCGTGGTCCGCGTCGGGATCATCCCGGCCCGCTACTTCCCGCCGATGACCACCACCTTCGGCACGCTCGCGCAGCAGCTGGGCGAGGGCAGCTTCTGGACGGCGGTGCTCCAGACCCTCCAGGGCTGGGCGCTCGGGCTCGGCATCGCCGCGGTCATCGCCATCCCGCTCGGGATGCTCATCGGCTCCAACCAGATCGTCTACCACGGGCTGCGGCCGGTCATCGAGTTCCTGCGCCCGATCCCGTCGGTGGCGCTGATCCCGCTCGCCATCCTGATCTACGGCACGGGCACCCAGAGCAAGGTCTTCCTCGCTGCGTTCGCCTCCACGTGGCCGCTGCTCATCCAGGCGGTCTACGGCGTGCGCGACCTCGATCCCGTCCAGCGCGAGACGGCGCTGTCGTACCGCATCCCGCTCAGGGACCGGCTCCTGAAGGTGAGCCTCCCGGCCGCGATCCCGTACATCGCCACCGGGCTGCGCATCTCCTCGGCGACGGCGCTCGTGCTCGTCGTGACCGCGGAGCTCGTCATCGGCGCGCCCGGGCTCGGCCGTGCGATCAACACCGCGCGCGCCGGCGGCGTGCCGGACCTCATGTATGCGCTGACGATCGCGACCGGCCTGCTCGGCTGGGCGCTCAACAGCGTCCTCGGGTGGGTGGAACGGCGCGCGCTGCACTGGCATCCGTCGCATCGCGAGAGCCCGCGATGAATCGCCGCGCGCTGCTCGTCGGGGTCGAGGTCGCGGTCCCGGTCGCCCTCGTCGCACTGCTCTGGGTGTGGTCGGCGGGGAGCGACGTCTACTACTTCCCGCCGCTCAGCAAGGTCCTTCAGACCTTCAACGACACGTGGGTGTTCGAGCGCTTCGGCAGCGACGTCGTGCCGAGCATGGTGCGGCTGTCCATCGGCTACTTCCTCGCGGTCGCCCTCGGCGTGGGCGGCGGGGTCGCGCTCGGCATGTCGCCCGTGCTGCGGCGCATCGCCCATCCGGTGATCGAGTTCCTGCGCGCGATCCCGGCGCCGGCGCTGCTGCCGTTCGCGCTCCTGGTCCTCGGCGTCGGCAACGACTCGAAGATCTTCGTCATCGCCTTCGTGTGCGTCTGGCCGATCCTGCTCAATGCCGTCGACGGCGTCAGCGGAGTGGACCCGACGCTGACGGACACCGGGCGCGTCTACCGGATCCCGGCCCGGGACCGGCTCGCGCGCGTCGTCCTGCCCGCCGCCGCGCCCCAGATCTTCGCCGGGATGCGCACGAGCCTGTCGCTCGCGCTGATCCTCATGGTGATCAGCGAGATGGTCGCCAGCTCGAACGGCATCGGCTACTTCGTCCTGCAGTCGCAGCGGTCGTTCGCGATCCCGGAGATGTGGTCGGGCATCATCCTGCTCGGCATCCTCGGCTACCTGTTCAACGCCGTCTTCCTCCTCGTCGAGCGGCGCGTGCTCGCGTGGCATCGCGGCGCCCGTGCCGCCGCCGAGTGACCCGCCCCGTCCCTCGAAAGGTCCTTCCCGCATGCTGAAAGTGACGCACCTGCGCAAGGTCTACGGCTCGGGCGAGACGGCCACCGAGGCGATCGGCGACCTGAGCTTCGAGGTGGCCAAGGGCGAGTTCGTGTGCATCGTCGGGCCGTCGGGCGCGGGGAAGACCACGCTGCTGAAGACGATCTCCGGGCTGATGGCGCCGACGTCCGGAGAGGTCGAGCTGGCCGGCGAGCCGGTGCACGGCCCGCCCGAGCGCATGGCCCTCGTCTTCCAGGACTACAGCCGCTCGCTGTACCCGTGGATGCGCGTCGGCGAGAACGTCGCCTTCCCGCTGCGCCGCAAGAAGCTCGCCAAGGACGAGCGCCGCCATGCCGTCGAGCGTGCGGTGGAGTCGGTCGGCCTCGGCGGCTCGATCGACAAGTACCCGTGGCAGCTGTCGGGCGGCATGCAGCAGCGCGTGGCGATCGCCCGCGGCCTGGCCTACCAGCCCGAGGTGCTGCTCATGGACGAGCCCTTCGCCTCCGTCGACGCGCAGACCCGGGCCGACCTGGAGGACCTCGTCCTGCGCGTCCGTCACGACTTCGGCGTCACGGTCCTGTTCGTCACGCACGACATCGACGAGTCGGTCTACATGGGCGACCGCGTGGTCATCCTCACGCCGCGCCCCGCGCGCGTGCACGAGGTCCTCGACGTCGACCTGCCGCGGCCGCGCCACCAGGTCGAGACGAAGGAGCTGCCGCAGTTCGCCCACCTGCGCGCGCACGTCTACCGCGCGATCAAGGGCACTCAGGACGAGGCCGACGGGCGCGCGGGCGCGGGGTCCGGCGCGGGCGTCTCCGGCGCCTCGGCCGCCGGCGTCTGACGCTGGATCTAGTCGGCCGGCTGCGCCGGCGCGGCGGCGGGCTCCTCGTGCTCGCCGAAGCGCTGCAGCGCGCGGAACGTCGGCTCGAGCGCGTCGTACAGGCCGTCGAACGTCGGCAGCAGCGCCGCGTAGGCCGCGGGCTCCAGTGCGGCGCGCGCTCGCTGAGCAGGTACGGAAGCATGATGAGCCCCTCGGCGCCGGTGGGGACGCCCTCGGCGAGCGCGAGGAGCTGCTCCTC
>JAXDHC010000166.1:0-2609 GCA_034664705.1 Solirubrobacteraceae bacterium | reverse complement strand
TCGACATGGACGGCATCGTCGTCATCGGCGAGGGCGAGAAGGACGAGGCGCCGATGCTCTACAACGGCGAGCGCATCGGCAACGGGCAGCCGCCGAAGGTCGACATCGCCGTCGACCCGGTCGACGGCACGACGCTGACCGCCAAGGCGCTGCCCGACGCGCTCGCCGTCATCGCGCTCGCCGAGCGCGGCACGATGTTCGATCCCGGGCCGTGCGTGTACATGGAGAAGCTCGCGGTCGCCGGCGACGTGGCCGACGCGGTGGACTTCGAGGCGCCGATCGAGGAGAACCTGCGCGCCATCGCGCGGGCGCGCGGCAAGCGCCCCGACGACGTCACCGTGGCGATCCTCGACCGCCCGCGCCACGCCGAACTCGTCGAGCGCGTGCTCGGCACCGGCGCCCGCATCAAGTTCATGCTCGACGGCGACGTGGCCGGCGCGATCATGGCCGCCGACGACAGCTCCTCGGTCGACGTGCTCGTCGGGATCGGCGGCACGCCGGAGGGCGTCATCGCCGCCTGTGCGCTGAAGTGCCTCGACGGCGCGATCTTCGGGCGGCTGTACCCGCGCAACGAGGAGGAGCGGTCGGCCGCCCGCGAGCAGGGCTACGACCTCGATCAGGTGCTCGGGACCGGCGACCTCGTGTCCGGCCGGGACGTCTTCTTCGCGGCGACGGGCGTCACGTCCGGCGAGCTCCTGCAGGGCGTCCGCTACACGCCGCGGCGCGTGCTCACCCAGTCGCTGTCGATGCGCTCGAAGTCCGGCGCGGTGCGGATCATCGACGGCCGCCACCACACCGCCCGCTCGAACCTGATCCGGGCATAGACTGCTCGCGATGGCAGGCAGCATGCAGGCGGATGTCCTGGTCATCGGCGGCGGCGCGACCGGCGCGGCGGTGGCCTGGGACTGCGCCCTGCGCGGCTTTCGCACGATCCTGGTCGAGCGTCGCGACCTCGCGGAGGGGACGTCCGGGCGCTTCCACGGCCTGCTGCACTCCGGCGGGCGCTACGCCGTCAAGGACCCCGACGCGGCGCGCGAGTGCATCGAGGAGAACGTCGTCCTGCGCCGCATCGCCGCGGACTGCATCGAGGACACCGGCGGCCTCTTCGTCACGACGCCCGACGACGACCCCGCCTACGGCGACGAGTTCCTTGCGGGCTGCGCGCGGACCGGCGTCCCCACCGAGGAGCTCGACGTCGCCGAGGCGCTGCGCATGGAGCCGCGCCTGAACCCGGGCATCCGCCGCGCGTTCACGGTCCCCGACGCCGGCATCGACGCGTGGAAGACGGTGTGGGCGTTCGCGACGGGCGCGGCCGCGCACGACGCGCAGATCCTCCCCTACCACCGCGTCATCGGGATCCTGCGGGAGGGCGACGCGGTGGTCGGCGCGCGGGTGCGCGACGAGCGCGCCGGCGAGGAGCTGACGATCGAGGCCGGCTTCACGCTGAACGCGTCGGGCGCATGGGCCGGGCAGATCGCCGGGATGGCCGGCATCGACGGCGTCGAGATCATCCCCGGCAAGGGGATCATGATCGCCATGAACCACCGGCTGGTGAACACGGTGATCAACCGGTGCACCATGCCGGCCGACGGCGACATCCTCGTCCCGATCCGGACGGTCTCGGTGATCGGGACGACCGACATCCGGGTCCCGGACCCCGACGAGCCCGAGATCACCCAGGACGAGGTCGAGCAGATGCTCGACGACGGCGAGCGGCTCGTGCCCGGCTTCCGCGACGCCCGCGCGCTGCGGGTGTGGGCCGGGGTGCGGCCGCTGTTCCAGGACGCCAAGGCCGGCGATACCCGCGACGTCACGCGCGCGCACGCGCTGCTCGACCACCGCGAGCGCGACGGCGTCACCGGCTTTCTCACGATCACCGGCGGCAAGCTCACGACCATGCGGCTCATGGCCCAGGACACGGTCGACGCGATGGTCGCCCAGACGGGCGTCGACCGGCCGTGCCGGACCGCGGACGTCGTGCTCCCGGGCTCCGAGGACCGCCAGCCGTACCACCTCGGCGAGCGCCTGGCCGACAAGGAGCGCCACCTCCTCGACGAGCAGCTCGTCTGCGAGTGCGAGCTGATCCCGCGCAGCCGGCTGGAGGAGACGCTGCGCCGGCGCGGGACGACGAACCTCGACGACATCCGCCGCAACCTGCGCCTCGGGATGGGCCCGTGCCAGGGCGGGTTCTGCATCTACCGGGCGACGGGGATCATGCACGCCGTCGACCGGATCGACGCCCCGGGGGCGAACGCCGCCCTGCGCGACTTCCTGCAGGAGCGCTGGAAGGGCGTGTGGCCGGTGCTCTACGGCGACCAGCTGCGCCAGGCGCGCCTCGACGACTGGATCTTCCAGGGCGTGCTCGACGTGGAGCACCTGCCCTCGTGAGGAGCCCGGGCTGGGCGGCGCCGGGCTACGACGCGCTGGTGATCGGCGCGGGCCTCGCGGGGCTGAGCGCGGCGACGCGCCTCGCCGAGGCGGGCGCGCGCGTCATGCTGATCGCCAAGGGCGCCGGGGCGCCCCTGCTGGCGCCCGGGACGATCGACGTGCTCGGCTACGCGCCGGACCGCGTGGACCGGCCCGGGGAGGCGCTCGCCGGCCTCGGCGAG
>JAXDHC010000165.1:0-5742 GCA_034664705.1 Solirubrobacteraceae bacterium | reverse complement strand
CCTCGTGCGCGGCGTGCTGCTCCTGCCGTGGGTCGCCCCGGTCGTGGCGATCACGTTCGTCTGGCAGGTGCTGCTCTCGCCGCAGCTGGGGTTCGTCAACGCGTTCGGGACCGACGTCCTCGGGTGGAACGCGCCGATCCCGTTCCTCAGCCAGGAGAAGGGCACGATCACCGCGTTCGGGGCGAGCGTGGGCGTGCCGACGGCGCTCATGGCGGTCATCGCGTTCGAGTGGCTGCGGTCGTTCCCGTTCGCCTTCCTGTTCCTGCTGGCGCGGCTGCAGGCGGTGCCGCTCGAGCTCGAGGAGGCCGCCCGCGTGGACGGCGCGACGCCCACGCAGGTCTTCCGCCACATCGTCCTGCCGCAGCTCGCGCCGGTCATCGCCGTGCTCGCCGTGCTGCGCTTCATCTACACGTTCAACTCGTTCGACGAGATCTACCTGCTGACCGGCGGCGGCGCCGGGACCCAGGTCCTCGCCACCCAGGTCTACTCGTTCCTGTCGGCGCGCAACGACGTGGGCGCGTCCTCGGCGGTCGCCATGTTCATGGCGGCGGTGCTCGCGATCCTGCTGTTCGTCTACTTCCGCGTCCTCGGCCGCCGGGAGGCGGAGCCGTGAGCCGGCCGCGCCGCCGCGGGTGGTCGCGCAACGACATCGAGCTGGCCGCCCTGCGCGTCCTGCGCCCGGTCGGGATCGCCATGTTCGTGCTCGCGGCGCTGTTCCCGTTCTACTACATGATCGTCCTGTCGATGCGCGAGATCGGGGAGGTCGTGCAGTCGCCGGGAACGATCGTCCCGTCGCTGGGCGACATCTCCCTCGATGCGTACCGGCGGGTGCTGCGCCCGGTCGACAGCGGCGGGGAGGGCTTCGCGCGCTTCCTGCTGAACTCGGCGGTGCTGGCGATGGCGACCGTCGTCATCACGCTGGCCGTGTCCATCCTCGGCGCCTACGCGGTCGCGCGCCTGGACTTCTTCGGGCGCCGGCAGGTGTCGTTCCTGTTCCTGTCGGTCTACCTGTTCCCGCCGATCCTGCTGGCGATCCCGCTGTTCGTCGCGTTCTCGCGGCTCGGGCTGCGCGGCCAGCTCCCGGTGCTGGCCGTCGTCTACGCCGCCCAGACGCTGCCGGTCTGCGTCTACATGCTGCGCAACTACTTCGAGACGGTGCCGAAGTCGCTCGAGGAGGCCGCGGAGGTCGACGGCGCCACGCGGACGCAGGTGATCCGGCACATCACGCTGCCGATCGCGCTGCCGGCGATCGCCGCGACCTCGCTCTTCGTGTTCATGATCGCGTGGAACGAGTTCCTGTTCGCGCTCCTGTTCCTCGTGGAGGAGCGCCAGAACTGGACGGTCTCGCTCGGCGTGTCGCAGCTGAAGAACATCGAGACGCCGGCGACGACGCTCATGGCCGGCTCGGTGATCCTCACGATCCCGGTCATCGTCGCGTTCCTCCTCGCCGAGCGGCTGCTCACCGAGGGGCTCACGCGGGGGGCCGAGAAGGGCTGAGCCCGACCGCCGGGCCGCGTACCCTGGCTCGCGCCGTGGCCGACGAGCTCACCTATACCGTCCGCCGCTCGCCGCGCGCGCGGCGGGTGCGCGTCCGCGTGGATCCCCACGACGGGGTGGAGGTCGTGCTGCCGCAGCGCGCCGCGCAGCGCGAGGCGGCCGCGGCCGTCGCCGAGCTGCGGCCGTGGATCGAGCGCCGGCTCGCCGAGGCGGCCGCCGCCCGCGCGCGGCTCGCCTCGCCGCTGGGCACCGTGCCCTACCTCGGCGCCGAGCTGCGCCTGCGCCCCGAGCCCGCCCGCACGCGCGTGCACCGCCGCGGCGACGAGCTGCTGGTCCCGGCCGGCGACGCGACCGGCGCCGCGCTCGAGCGCTGGTACCGGCTCCGCGCCCGCGACGAGATCGCCCCGCGCCTGCAGGCGGCCACCGGCCGGCTCGGCCGCCCGCACACGAGGCTGACGATCCGCAACCAGCGCACGCGCTGGGGCAGCTGCTCCACGACGGGCGCGATGAGCTTCAACTGGCGGCTGATGCTGGCGCCCGAGCCGGTGCTCGAGTACGTCGTCTGGCACGAGGCCTGCCACCTCATCGTGATGGACCACTCGCGGCGGTTCTGGGGCCTGCTCGAGCACCACCTGCCCGGCTACCGCGAGCCGAAGCGGTGGCTGCGCGCCAACGGCGCCGCGCTGGTCCTGCCGGGCACGGCGTGAGCGTCCGTGCCGGCGCCGGCGGTCAGCCGTCGAGCACGCGGCGCAGCGCCTCGTAGGCCGTCTCGCCGCTGCGGCGCTCCACGAGCCGCCGGCGCCAGTGCCCGGTGAACGCCTCGGCGGACCCGTCGCCGCGCAGGTCGACGCCGGCGCGCAGGCGGCGCGGACCGGACAGCTGGCCGCGCACGGAGACCTGCTGGATCGCGTCGTACTCGCGGGCGAACGCGCGCTCCCGGCCGCGGCGCTCGGTCGGCGCCAGCGCGTCGAGACGCGCCTCGAGGGCCTCCAGCGCGTCGCGGAGCGTCGCGAAGCGCTCGCGGTCGGTGGCGCCACGGCGCCGGATCGTCAGCCTGTAGGCCGCCACAGGGGCGGCAGCCTACGCGGCGAGCTCGCCGTCCAGCTGGAAGACGCCGTCGCGGACGCGGGTCTGCAGGCGCGTGGCGATCCCGGCGAGGAGGCGGTGCGCCCCGACGTTGTGCGCCAGCGTCGTCGCGGTGAGCCGGCGCACGCCGCGGTCGCGCGCCTCGTCGGCCAGCACGGTGACGAGCGCGGTGCCGAGGCCCTGGCGGTGGAGGTCGTCGGCGACGACGAACGCGAACTCCGCCGCCTGCGGGTCGCGCGCGCTGCGCACCCAACGGCCGACCCCGGCCAGCGTGCCGGGCGCGTCGAGGCGGACAGCCACCACGGCCACGTGGTCGCGGAAGTCGATCTCCGTGAGGTAGCGGAGATCGTCCGGCGTGAGCTCGCGCTTGGCGCCGAGGAAGCGGCGGTACGTGCTGTCCGGCGACATCGCCGCGACCGCGTCGGCGAGCAGCTGCTTGTCGTCCGGGCCGATCGGCCGGATGCGGACCTCGGTCCCGCTGCTCAGGCGCACGTTCACGACGTTGCACCATAGGCGGGGGCGGCGCCGCCGTCTGTGTGCGCGATCACAGCGCCGGCGCGCCCGGATGCGGCGCCGCGGCGCCCGCCCACGCGAGAGGATGCACCGGCGATGCTCGAGGGAGCCAGCGTGCTGCTCGTCGAGGACGATCCGGCCATCGTGGAGATCGTCAGCCTCGGCCTGTCCTACGAGGGGGCCGACGTCGCGGTCGCGACGGACGGGCGCGAGGCCGTTCGGCTGCATCGCGAGACGGCGCCCGACCTCGTCCTGCTCGACCTCACGCTGCCCGGCCTCGACGGCATGACGGTGCTCGAGCGCATCCGCGGCCATCGCGACACGCCGGTGATCGTGCTCACCGCGCGCGACGGCCTGGAGGACCGCGTCCAGGGCCTGGAGGCGGGCGCCGACGACTACGTCACCAAGCCGTTCCAGTTCCCCGAGCTCGTGGCGCGGATGCGCGCGGTGCTGCGCCGTCATGGACGCGAGGGGCCGGTGGTCCAGATCGGCGGGCTGCGGATCGACCCGGTCGCGCATGTCGCCGTTCGCGACGGCGTCGCGCTCGAGCTCACCGCGCGCCAGTTCGCCATCCTCGAGCTGCTGGCGTCCAACGCGCGGCGCGTGCTGTCCAAGGAGCAGATCTTCGAGCAGGTGTGGGGGGCGAGCCACATGGGCGATCCCAACGTCGTCGAGCAGCACGTCTCGCACCTGCGCGAGCGCATCGGAGACCGCGAGGGCAACCGGCTCATCCACACCGTGCGCGGCGTCGGGTACGTGCTGCGCGAATGAGCGCGCCGTGACGGCCATCGTCGTCGCCGCTGCGGTGCTGGTCGGCGTGGGCTGGGCCGGTCACCGCGTGCTCGCCGCGTGGCTGATCGCCCAGCGCGCCGTGCGGCTGCGCGCGCAGGCCAAGCCGATCGTCGATCGCCGCATCGAGCACCTCGGCGGCCAGGTGGAGCTCGCCGAGCTCGCGACGATCCTCGCCCACGACCTCGCCTCGCGCGAGACGGCGGCGCTCGTCGTCGCCCCCGACGGCCGCCCGCTCGCCGTCGGGCCGGCCGAGGCGCCGTCGCCGCCCGCCGAGCCGCTCCAGCCCGACCGCTACGCGGCGGCGTTCGCCGGCGACCCGCACGTCACCTCCGTCACGCGCGGGCGCGACGGCGCGCGCCTGCTGCACGCGCTCATCCCGCCCCGGGACTGGCTCCCCGCGCCGCCGGCCGTGATCCACCTCGTGGCCGATCTCGGCGCCGAGCGGCGGCTGCTCGCGCGGCTGGCCGGCCTGCTCGGCGCCACGGCGCTCGTCACCGCGGCGGTCGCCGCGGCGCTCTCGGTCATCCTCGGGGGCGCGTGGGGGCTCCTCGCGGTGCTCGCGGTCCTCCCGGCGCTGCTCGCCGCGCGGCCGTTGGTCCGTGCCGCCGGTGCGGACGCCGCTCCGCGCGCGACGCCGCTCGCGCCTGACGACGGGCCCGCCCCGCCGCCCCCGCCGCCCGCCGGGCTGAGCCGCGCCGAGTTCACCGCGGCGATGCGCCGCGTCGAGGCCGCCTTCCTCGCGCGCCAGGCCTCCGAGGAGCGCATGCGCCGCTTCGTCGCCGACGCCTCGCACGAGCTGCGCACCCCGCTCACCGCCGTCGGGGCCGCCGCGGACGTGCTGCTGCGCGGCGCGCGCGAGAACCCCGAGCAGGTCGAGCGCCTCGCGCGGCTCGTGCGCGCCAAGGCCGACGCGATGGGGCGCCTCGTCGAGGACCTGCTGACCCTCGCGCGCCTGGAGGCGGCCGGGGGCGTCGAGCATGGCGACGTCGATCTCGCGGCCCTCGTGCGCGATCAGGCCGAGGAGCTCCGCGTGGCGGCGCCCGAGCAGCGCGTTGCGGTGCAGGCGCCGGACGGCGTCAGCGTGCGGGGCGACGCCGCGCGCCTGCGGCAGGTGCTCGGGAACCTGACCGAGAACGCGCTGCGCCACGGCGGCGGCGGGACCGTGACCATCGCGGTGCGCCGCGACGGAAACGGCGCCGTGCTGACCGTCTCCGACGAGGGGCCGGGGATCGCGGCGGCCGACCAGGCGCGGCTCTTCGACCGCTTCTGGCGCGGCGACGGCGCCCGCGTGATCGACGGCAGCGGCCTCGGCCTGGCCATCGTCCGGGAGATCGTCGCCGCCCACGGCGGCGACGTCGGCGTGGAGAGCGCGCCCGGCGCGGGCGCGACGTTCCGCGTGCGCCTGCCGGCGTCAGCGAATCGTCAGGAATAGGCCAGCCGGGCGCAAGGCGCGCGGCGCAGCCTCTGGGGCATGGACACGCTCGCCCATGCCGCCGTCGCCCTCGGAGCCCTCGGGGTCTTCCTGCTCATGATCCCCGAGAGCGCCGGCCTGCCGATCCCCAGCGAGGTCACGCTGCTCGTGGCCGGCGTCGCGGTGGGCCAGGGGCACATGACGTGGTGGGCGGCGGTCGGCGCGGCGACCCTCGGCAACGCGGTCGGGTCGCTGGCGCTCTACCGGCTCGGCCGGCGCAGCGCCCTGCGCGACCGCGACGGGCGCGTCGAGCGCGCGCTCGCACGCTGCGACCGGCTCTTCGCCCGCTACGGCGACGGCGCGGTGTTCGTGGCCCGGCTGCTGCCGCTCGCGCGGAGCTTCGTCTCGTGGCCGGCCGGGCGCGCCGGGGTGCCGGCGTGGCG
>JAXDHC010000164.1:0-22149 GCA_034664705.1 Solirubrobacteraceae bacterium | reverse complement strand
TCCGCTACATGTTCGGCGGCAAGGCGGTGACGCCGATGGTCGTGCGGACCATGTACGGCGCGGGGATCCGCGCGGCGTCGCAGCACTCGCAGGCGCTGTATCCGATCTTCACCCACATCCCCGGGCTGAAGGTCGTGGTGCCGTCGAACCCGTACGACGCGAAGGGCCTGCTCATCCAGGCGATCCGCGACGACGACCCGGTCATCTTCCTCGAGCACAAGGCGCTCTACACGGTGGAGGGCGACGTCCCCGAGGAGGCGTACACGATCCCGTTCGCCGAGGCGAACATCGTCCGCGAGGGCTCCGACGTCACGATCGTCGCGCTCGGGCGGATGGTGCACCTCGCCGAGCAGGCGGCCGAGGAGCTCGCCCGCGAGGGCATCGAGGCGGAGATCGTCGACCCGCGCACGACCTCGCCGCTGGACGAGGAGACGATCCTGGAGAGCGTCGAGAGCACCGGGCGGCTCGTGGTGGTCGACGAGGCGAGCCCGCGCTGCGGGATGGCCGCCGACATCATCGCGCTGGTCAGCCGCGAGGCGTTCTCGGACCTCAAGGCGGCGCCGCGTATGGTCACGCCGCCGCACACGCCGGTCCCGTTCAGCCCGGTGCTCGAGGACGCGTACGTCCCCACGCCCGCGAGCATCGTCGACGCCGTGCGGGCGACCGCCGGCGCGGCCGCCGCCGCCTGAGCCGGCCATGAGCACCGAGATCCAGAAGCTGGGGATGCCGAAGTGGGGCCTCTCCATGACCGAGGGCCGCGTCATCGCGTGGCTCGTCGACGAGGGCGCCGAGGTCGCGGTCGGCGACGAGGTCGCCGAGGTCGAGACCGAGAAGATCAACGGCGCCGTCGAGTCGCCCGTCGCCGGCGTGCTGCGCCGGCGCGTGGCGGCCGAGGACGACGTCGTCGCGGTGGGCGGGCTGCTCGGCGTCATCGCGGACCCCGGGATCCCGGACGCGGACATCGACGCGTTCATCCAGGAGTTCCAGTCGAGCTTCGTCCCCGGCGAGAGCGAGGAGGACGCCGGCCCGCAGCCCGACACGGTGACCGTCGGCGCGGGGACGCTGCGCTTCCTGCGCCACGGCGAGGGCGGCGAGCCGCTCGTGCTCCTGCACGGCTTCGGCGGCGACCTGAACAACTGGCTGTTCAACACGGAGGCGCTCGCCGCCGACCGCGTCGTCTACGCGCTCGACCTGCCGGGTCACGGCGGCTCGGTGAAGGCGGTCGGCGACGGCGACCTCTCGGTGCTCGTGGACGCGGTCCGCGCCTTCCTCGACAGCCAGGGCATCGAGCGCGCGCATCTGGCCGGGCACTCGATGGGCGGGCTCGTCGCCGCGCAGCTCGCGCTCGCCGACCCGGACCGCGTGCTGTCGCTGGCGCTGATCGCGCCCGCCGGACTGGGCGAGGAGATCGACCGCGAGTACGTCGAGGGCTTCGTGAGCGCCACCGGCCGGCGCGACCTCAAGCCGGTGCTCCAGCGCCTGTTCGCCGACCCCGGCCTCGTGAACCGCACGATGGTCGACGACGTCCTGAAGTACAAGCGCCTCGACGGCGTGCAGGAGGCGCTGCGCACGCTCGCCGACCGGCTGTTCCCGGACGGGCGCCAGGCGCGCACCCTGGCGTCCGACCTCGAGGCCGCCGACGTCCCGGTGCTCGTCATCTGGGGCGAGCGGGACGCGATCGTCCCGGCCGCGCACGCCGAGGCGGCCCCCGGGCGCGCCGAGACGCGCGTCCTGCCGGACGTCGGGCACTCGCCGCACATGGAGGCCGCCGGGGACGTCAACCGGCTGCTCGAGGGTTTCGTCGCCGGCGTGCGCGCCGGCTGAGCGCAGGAGGAGAGAGACGTGCTGATCCCCAAGACGATGGTCGTCGAGCAGCTTCGCGCGCGCGGCGACACCGAGGGCGCCGAGCGCGCCGACCGCGAGCTCGGCGAGAAGGTCGACACCGAGCAGGACGCCGGCCTCCTGGCCGACCTGCAGATCGACGCCGGCCGGCTCGCCGAGGACTTCGACGGCCAGTCGCCCGCGGTCGGCTGATCGCGCGGCCGGCCGCCGGCCGGTCCCCACGACACGCAGTGCACAGGGCCCGCCGCCCCGGCGGGCCCAGACCGGCCACCGCGCCGGAGGAGACGACATGCCATGACCAGGTACGAGCAGAACGAGGGCGCGCTGCGGGTCGCGACCGTCACCGGCGGCGCGCGCGGGATCGGGCGCGGCATCGCGCTGCGGCTGGCCGAGGACGGCCTCGACATCGCGATCGCCGACCTGCCTGCGATGCGCGACGAGGCCGAGGCGGTCGCCGACGAGGTCCGCGCGCTCGGCCGCAGCGCTGCGGTGATCGACGTCGACGTCAGCGACGCCGCCCAGGTCGACGCGATGATCGGCTCGGTCGTCGACGAGCTCGGCCGGCTGGACGTCATGGTCGCCAACGCCGGGGTCGCCCAGGTCGCGCCGCTGCTCGACGTGACCCCCGAGGACTTCGACTGGCTGATGTCGATCAACCTGAAGGGCGTCTTCCTCTGCTACACCGCCGCGGCGCGCCAGATGATCGACCAGGGCGAGGGCGGCAAGATCATCGGCGCCGCGTCGATCGCCGCGCACAAGGGCTTCGGGATGCTCGGGCACTACTCGGCCTCGAAGTTCGGCGTCCGCGGGCTCACCCAGGCGGCCGCGCAGGAGTGGGCGCCGCACGGCATCACCGTGAACGCCTACTGCCCGGGCATCGTCGGCACGAAGATGTGGGAGCTCATCGACGAGAAGCTCGCCGAGCACATGGGGCTGCAGAAGGGCGAGGCGATCGCGCAGTTCTCCGAGATGATCACCCTCGGGCGCGTGCAGACCCCCGAGGACGTCGCGACGTTCGTCTCGTATCTCGCCTCGCGCGACTCGGACTACATGACCGGGCAGTCGGTGATGATCGACGGCGGGGTGCTGTTCGCCTGAGCGGTGCGCGGCCGCGCCGGGCCGTCGCGGCGCTCCGCTAGCGTCCCCGCCCGATGGCCGCCAGCGGAGCAGAGCTCGGAGCGCGCCTCCGCGAGCGCGATCTCAGCGCGGCGCCGGCCGTGCTGAACCTCGTCGAGAGCCGCGCGCCCGGCGACCGCGACGAGGTCGCGGCGCTGCTGCGCGCGGTCTCCCCCGCGGCGCTGGGCGGCGAGGCGCCGGGCCACGTCGTCGGGGTCACGGGACCGCCCGGCGCCGGCAAGTCGACGCTGCTCGGCGAGCTCGTGCGCGCCTGGCGCGCCGCCGGGCGCAGCGTCGCCGTCCTCGCCGTGGACCCGTCGTCGCGGCGCTCGGGCGGCGCGCTGCTCGGCGATCGCGCGCGCATCCCCTACGATCCGGCCGATCGCGCGGTGTTCATCCGCTCGACCGCCGCGGGCGGCCGCCTCGGCGGCCTCGCGCCGGCCACGCGCGCGGCGGCGCAGGCGCTGGCCGCCGCCTTCGACGTCGTGGTCGTGGAGACCGTCGGCGTCGGGCAGAGCGAGACCGACATCGCCGAGGTCGCCGACAGCGTCGCGGTGATCGTGCAGCCCGGCTCGGGCGACGTCCTGCAGTTCCTGAAGTCGGGGATCATGGAGATCCCCGACGTCCTCGTCGTCACCAAGGCCGACCTCGGAGACGTCGCGCTGCGGGCGCGGCGCGACCTCAACGCGGCGCTGCGCTCGCTCGGCGCGCGTGGCACGGAGGTCGTCGCGGTCTCGAGCGTGCCGCCGGCGCAGGGCATCGACGAGCTCGTCGCCGCGCTCGACGCCCATCGGGCGGCCCTCGACGTCGCCGCCCGCCGGCTCGCCGCGCGGCGCGCCGGCGCGCTGGCCGACTTCGCCGTCGAGCACGGCGAGCGCGGGCTGCGCGCGCTGGGCGGCCGGCGCGCCGCCGCGCGCCGGCTCGCCGACGAGGACCCCGGCGCCGACGTGCCGGCGCTCACCGCCGCGCTCGAGCGCGAGGCGGCCGCGCGATGAGGCACGAGCTCGCGATCCTCCTCGCCGCCTTCGCCGCGGCCAAGGCGGCCGCGCGATGAGGCACGAGCTCGCGATCCTCCTCGCCGCCTTCGCCGCGGCCACCGCGCTTGCCGCGCTCCTCGGCGCCGCCAACCTCGGGACGGCCCTCACCTTCGGACAGCTCGCCTTCGCGGCGGCGGTCCTGTGGGTCCTCACGCGCCGGCCCTAGCCCCCAGCCGCGTGCGGACGCCCTCCACGATCGCGGCGGCATCGGGCAGGAAGGCGTCCTCGAGGGTGGGGCTGTAGGGCACCGGGGTCTCGGCGGTGGCCACGATCCACGCGTCGTCGAGGTCGTGCAGCCCGCGCTCGGCGACCGCGCCCAGCAGGCCCGTCGCCCAGCCGCCGGTGCGCGGGCCCTCCTCGACGGCCAGCAGGCGGTTGGTCCGCGCGACCGAGTGAAGCACCGTCTCGACGTCGAGCGGGCGCAGGGTCCGCAGGTCGACGACCTCGGCGTCGATCCCGTCCCCGGCGAGCGTCTCGGCCGCGGCCAGCGCGTCGGGCACGCCCTTGCCGACGGAGACGATCGTGAGGTCGTCGCCCGCGCGCGCGACCGTCGCCTCGCCGAGCGGGATGACCGCGCCGTCCTCGGGGGCCGGCCCCTGCACCGAGTAGAGCCGCTTGTGCTCGAGGAAGACGACCGGGTTGTCATCGCGGATCGCGGCCTTCAGCAGCCCCTTCGCCTCCGCCGGCGACGACGGGAAGGCGATCTTCAGCCCGGGGACGCCCTGGAACCACGTCGCGTGGATCTGCGAGTGGATCGCGCCGAAGCGCCCGCCGGCGCCGACCGCGGAGCGCACGACGAGCGGCACGCTGCCCTGCTCGTTGCTGATGTACCAGAACTTCGCCGCCTGGTTGACCAGGCTGTCCATGGGCAGTGCCATGAAGTCGCCGAACATGATCTCGAAGACCGGCCGCATGCCGGTCACGGCGGCGCCGTACGCGGCGCCGGCCAGCGCGAGCTCCGAGATCGGCGTGTCGAAGACGCGGTCGGGCCCGAAGCGCTCGTACAGGCCTCCGGTGACGGCGAACACGCCCCCCGGCTTGGCGACGTCCTCGCCGAAGAAGACCACGGCGGGGTCGCGCTCGAGCTCCTCGGCGATCGCGTCGCGGACGGCGTCG
This sequence comes from Solirubrobacteraceae bacterium, assembly GCA_034664705.1. GTDB lineage: Bacteria > Actinomycetota > Thermoleophilia > Solirubrobacterales > Solirubrobacteraceae > JAOPZW01. The sequence goes on along the minus strand of JAXDHC010000164.1, from coordinate 17,038 downwards.
CGGAACTGCAGCTCGCTCATGCGCTGAACTCCGTGGCCGCCTCGGACGCGGGGTCGGGGTAGGGCGCCTCCAGGGCCCGCCGCACCGCCTGCTCGATCCGCTCGCCGACCGCCTCCTCCGTCGCGGCGATGCGGTCCTCCCCCACCCCCTCGGCGAGCAGCCGCTCGCGCGCGGCGGGCAGCGGGTCGCGCGCGAGCCAGCGCTCCACCTCCTCCTTCGGGCGGTACCGGCCGGGGTCGGACTTCGAGTGTCCGTAGTGGCGGTACGTGCGGCACTCGAGCAGCGTCGGCCCACCGCCCGACCGTGCGCGCTCCACCGCCTCGGCGCCCGCGGTGTGCACGGCCCAGACGTCGTTGCCGTCCACGACCTCTGACGGCATCCCGTAGCTCTTCGCGCGCCGCGCGATGTCGGCGCCGGCGGTCACGTCGGCCATCGGTGTGAACTCGCCGTAGAAGTTGTTCTCGCAGACGAAGACGGCCGGCAGCGCGGCGACCTTCGCGAAGTTCAGGCACTCGTGGAAGTAGCCCTGGTTCGTCGCCCCGTCGCCGAAGAACGCGACGGCGACGCGCCCCTGGCGCCTGGCCGAGAGCGCCGCGCCGGTCGCCGCGGCGATGCTCCCGCCCACGATCCCGTAGCAGCCGACGAGCCCATGCTCGAGGTCGATGACGTTCATCGAGCCCGAGCGCCCGCCGCAGACCCCGGTGGACCGGCCGAGCATCTCGGCGACCAGGGCGTCGGGGTCCGTGCCCTTGGCGAGCGCGTGGCCGTGGCCGCGGTACGTGCCGGCGATGTAGTCGCCGGGCTCGAGCGCCATGCAGACGCCGACGGGCACGGCCTCCTGGCCGGCCGCCAGGTGGGTGGTGCCGTGCACCTCGCCCTCCAGGAACAGCTTGTGGATGGCCTGCTCGAAGCGGCGGATGAGCAGCATCCGCCCGTACGCCTCCAGGTACGCGGCGGGGGCGTCCTGTCGCTCGGCGGTCTGGGCCTCGGCCACTGGGGTCTCCTCGTGCGCGTGGTGGGGTCGGCCGTCCGGCGGCCTCCGTCAGGCGGCGCCCGGCGACGGCGCCACGGCGGCCGGCCGCCCGTCGCCGTTCGCGGCCGGCACGCCGAGGCCGTCGGACACCGGCGTCTCCTCGGGGCGCAGCTCGAGGCCCGACGCGCGGGCCTGCTGCTCGAGGAGCGCGGCGAAGTCCACGTCGTCGTAGCCCTGACCGACCAGGCTCTGGACGAGCTGCTCGGCGGCCGCCGCGACCGGCATCGGGACGCCGAGCTCGCGGGCCGCCTCGAAGCCGAGGTGGAAGTCCTTGAGCAGCAGCGCCGGCGTGAACGTCGGCGTGAGGTCGAGGTTCACGTACGCGGGCGTCTTGTAGCGCGTGAACATCGAGCCCATGACGCTCTCGTTCAGGAACGCCATGAGGTCCGCCCGGCTGACGCCGCCCTTCTCGGCCAGCACCGCGATCTCGGCGAGGGTCTGCGCGACGATGCCGAGCATCAGGTTGTGGCAGATCTTCACGAGCCGCGCGCGGTCGCCCTCGCCGACGTACGTCACGCCCGCGCCGAACAGCTCCAGGTAGGGCCGCGCCTCCTCGAACGCCGCCTCCGGCCCCGACGCGACGACCGTGAGCCGACCGGCGGCCACGACCTTCGGGTTGCCGCTCACGGGCGCGGCGAGCAGCGCGGTCCCGCGGCCCCGGGCGGCCTCGCGCACGACCTGCGACGCGGCCGGCGAGATCGTCGTCGAGTCGACGAGCACCCGCGGCGCGACGTCGGGCCGCGACAGCAGCCCGCGCTCGCCGAGGACGACCTCCTGGAAGTCCGCCGGGCCGCCCACCATGGTGAAGACGATCTCGCGGTCGGCGAGGTCCGCGGGCGCGTCGACGACCGTCGCGCCGGAGGCGGCCAGCGGCTCGGCCTTCGCGCGCGTGCGGTTGTAGACGGCGAGGTCGTGACCGGCGGCCAGCAGGCGCCCGGCGAGGGCGAACCCCATGCGGCCGGCCCCGACCCACCCCAACCGCGCCCCGGTGTCCTTGCTCATCCGCCCTCTCCGACCGTGCAAACGATTGCAGGGACGGTAGCCCGGATGTCGTGCGCCGTCAAGAGCGGGCCGTTAGGATCGTGCAAACGATTGCGGAGGCAGCGCCGGCATGGGGATCCACACCTACGGAGCGATGGGCGTCGACTGGGAGGAGCGCATCCGCTTCGACCGCCTCCGCGAGGAGCGCCTGGCCCGGATCAAGCAGCAGCTCGCCGCGTCCGAGCTCGGCGCGCTGCTGTGCTTCGACATGACGAACATCCGCTACATCACGGCCACGCACATCGGCACGTGGGCGCAGGACAAGCTCAACCGCTTCTGCCTCCTGCCCCAGGGCGACGAGCCGATCATGTGGGACTTCGGCTCGGCCGCGCGCCATCACGAGCTCTACAACCCGTGGCTCGGCGACGGGCGGTCGCGGGCCGGCATCTCGACCCTCCGCGGGGCGATGTCGCCGCACTCCGGCCGCGCCGAGGACGTCGCCCGCAAGATCCGCGTCGAGCTGCAGGAGCGCGGCCTGCTCGGCGAGCCGGTCGGCGTCGACGCCGTCGAGCTGCCCGTGCTCTTCGCGCTCCAGCGCGAGGGCATCGACGTCGTCGACGGCCAGCAGCTCATGCAGGAGGCGCGCGTCATCAAGACCCGCGACGAGGTCCTCCTGCTCAACCACGCCTGCGCGATGGTGGACGCGGCCTACGAGGAGCTCTACCGCGCGATGCGCCCCGGTTTCCGCGAGAACGAGTGCGTCGCGCTCGTCAACAAGGTGCTCTTCGAGCTGGGGTCCGAGCAGGTCGAGGGCGTCAACGCGATCTCCGGCGAGCGCTGCAGCCCGCATCCGCACGTCTTCACCGACCGCGCGCTGCGCCCCGGCGACCCCGCGTACTTCGACATCCTCCACAGCTACATGGGCTATCGCACGTGCTACTACCGCACCTTCGCGGTCGGCAGCGCGTCGCGGGCGCTCGTCGATGCCTACCGCCGCTGCCGCTACCTCCTCGACGCGGCGATCGAGCTCATCCGGCCCGGCGCGACGACGGCGGACGTGGTCTCCGTCTGGCCCGAGGCGCGCGAGTTCGGCTTCCCCGACGAGGAGGCCGCCTTCGCGCTGCAGTTCGGCCACGGCGTCGGGCTGTCGATCTGGGAGAAGCCGGTCTTCAGCCGGCTCGTCTCGCTCGACCATCCCGAGGAGATCCGCGAGGGCATGGTGTTCGCCCTCGAGACGTTCTGGCCGGCGAGCGACGGCTGGTCCGCCGCGCGGATCGAGGAGCAGCTCGTCGTGACGAAGGACGGCTGCGAGGTCATCACCCGCTTCCCCGCCGAGGACCTCGTGATCGCCGGACGGCCGTACTACACGGTCGGTGGCACGCTGCCCCTGCAGCGTGACGCGCAGTCCAACCGCAACACCGAGCTCGACCGCGCGGCGCAGGAGGCGGCGCCGGTGGTCGACGGGCGCCGGGCGGTCGCCGGCGACGCGGTGGCCCTGCCGTGATGGGCGAGTGGCCGCGTGCCGGGTGCCGACCACGACGCCGTTGCGTCTGGCAAGGTTGCGGCCGTCATCGACGCCGCCGCCCCCACCGATCCCGCGCGCTTCCGCGCGACGTTCCCGGCATCCCGCCACGGGGTCGGCGCCGCGCGCCGCGCGATGACGGCCTTCGCGCGGGCGTGCGGGCTGCGCGAGCCGGTGATCGAGGACGTCCAGCTCGCCGTCTCCGAAGCGGTGACCAACGCGATCGTCCACGGCTACCGCGAGGGCCCCGGAGAGGTCGTCGTGACCGCCGAGGCCGCCGAGGCCGAGCTCGTGATCGTGATCGCCGACTCGGGCGTCGGCGTGCACCCGCGCACGGACTCGCCGGGGCTGGGGCTCGGGCTCGGGATCATCCGGTCGGTCACGAGCCGCATGGAGGTCGTCCAGGCGGCCGGCGGCGGCGCCGAGATCCTGATGGGATTCCCCCGCCCGGCACGCGCGCACGAGACGAGGAGAGACCGGTGATCCCCGAGAACGAGGCCGAGCGCATGGCGGCCGTCCGCCGCTACGACGTCCTGGACACGCCGCCCGACGGCGCGTTCGACCGGATCACCGCGCTCGCCGCCAAGCACTTCGACGTGCCGATCTCGATCGTGAGCATCGTCGACACCGACCGCATCTGGTTCAAGTCCCACCACGGCATCGACGTCCCCGAGATCGACCGCGACCCCGGCCTCTGCGCATCGGCCATCCTCGGCGACGGTGCGTGGATCGTCGAGGACGCGCAGCGCGATCCGCGCACGATGGCCAACCCGCTCGTGGCCGGCGAGATGGGCCTGGCCTTCTACGCGGGCGCCCCGCTCACGACGGCCGACGGGCACAACCTCGGCACGCTGTGCGTCATCGACCAGCGGCCCCGCCCGTTCTCCGACGCGCAGGCCCAGACCCTGAGCGACATGGCGGCCGTCGTGATGGACGAGCTCGAGCTCCGGCTCGCCGCCCGGCGCGTGGTCGACCAGGAGTCCGGCCTGCGGCGCCAGGCCGAGGAGATGGCGCGGGCGCTGCAGGAGAGCCTGCTGCCGCGCGAGCTGCCGCGCGTCGCCGGCCTCGAGCTCGCGGCCCTGTACCTCCCCGCCGACGCCGGCGTCGTCGGCGGCGACTTCTACGACGTCTTCGGGGTGGGCGACGCCTGCGCGCTCGTCGTCGGCGACGTCAGCGGCAAGGGCGCGCGGGCCGCGGCGGTCACGGCGCTCGCGCGCAACACGATCAGGACGGCGTCGCTGTCGCTCGCCTCGCCGGCCGAGATGCTGCGCACGCTGAACCGCGCGATGTTCCTCGGCCGGACCGGGCCCGAGGTCGACCACTTCTGCACCGTGCTCGTCGCGACCGTGGCGCGGCGCGACGACGGGGCGCTCGCCGTCACCGTCGCCAGCGGCGGCCACCCGCCCGGCCTCGTGCTGCGCGCCGACGGCTCGACCGCCGAGGTCCACGGCAGCGGGCCGCCCGCCGGCTGGTACGAGGACGCGGCCTACGCCGAGCGGTCGCTCGCGCTCATGCCCGGCGAGACGCTGGTCCTGATCACCGACGGCATCACCGAGGCGCGGACGCCCGACGGGATGCTCGGCGGCGACGGCCTCGCCCGCGTGCTCGCCGAGGCGCGGCCGACGTCGGCGGCCGACGCGGTGCAGGCCATCCGGCGCACGCTGTCCGCGAGCGGCGTCGACGTCCGTGACGACGCCGCCGCTCTCGTCCTCCGACCCACGAGCTAGTCCTATGACCTCATCCTCGACACCGCCCGCCGGCAACGGCGGGCCGACGTTCTCGATCTCACTGGCGGAGCACGACGACGAGATCGTGGTCGCGCTCACCGGCGACTTCGACATCGCAGCGGTGGCGCCGTTCGCCGACGCGACGAGCGACATCCCGGCCGGATCGCGCGTGCTCCTCGACCTGCGCGAGGTCGCCTTCATGGACTCCTCGGGGGTGCGCGCCCTCATGAACCTCGACGTGCGCGCCCGCGCCGACGGCTTCCAGCTCGCGATGGCCGGTCCCCAGCCGCGCGTGCGTCGCGTCCTCGACCTGTGCGGGTTCGAGGACCGCATCCCGATCCGCGACGACGTGGGCCGGTAGCGGCACCGGGGCTCTGCGGGGACCCCCCGCCGGGCCGGGGGGCATCCCCACCTCGCGACGCCTGCTGACACACGCGCCGGCGGGCCGGCGCGCTGGGAAGGTGACGGCATGAGCACGACACCCGACTCACGCCCATCCCCGACGCCCGGCCCGCCCTCCGCCGCCCCCGCCTCCCGCCCCGGCGCGGGCGCGGGCCGCATCCTCTCCACCGTCGCGGGCGGCATGGTCGCGCTGCTCGCGGTCGCGCTGCTCATCGGCGGCGGCGCGCTGATCTGGGCCAACGGCCAGAAGGACGCCGACGGCTACATCGCCAGCGGGAGCGATCGCTTCAGCACGAGCACGTACGCGATCGCCACCGAGAACCTCGACGTGGACGGCGACATCCCGTCGTCGGTCGCCACGCCCGACCGCTACGGCAAGGTCCGGCTGCGGGCGACCTCGCGGGCCGACAAGCCCGTCTTCGTGGGGATCGCGCGCACGAGCGACGTCTCGGCCTACCTCGGCCAGAGCCCGCGGGCCACCGTCACCGACCTCGACTACGACCCGTTCCGCGCCACCTACCGCACCGAGGGCGGCACCCGCCGTCCGGCGCCGCCCACGGCACAGCGCATCTGGGCCGCGTCCGCCAACGGCTCCGGCACGCAGGAGGTCACCTGGGACGTCAAGCACGGCGACTGGTCGATCGTCGTCATGAACGCCGACGGCTCCCGCGGCGTCGACGCCGGCGTCAGCGCCGGGGCCAACGTCCCGGTCCTCGACGAGGTGGCCTGGGGCACGCTCGGCGGCGGCCTGCTCCTCCTGGTCGCCGGCGGGGGCCTCATGTACCTCGGGCTGCGCGCCCCGCGTCCCCGCCGGCGCGCCCCGGCCGGCCCCGACCTGACCCCGGCGCCCGCCGCCTGACCCCCTACCCGACCCGCAGCAGCCCCGGCTCGACGCCGTGGAGCTGCTGCGGCCCGTCGGGGCCGATGAGCACGAGCTCGCCCGTCTGCACGCCCGCCGCCTCGTCGGGCGTGCAGACGTTCGGCTGCACCACGACCGTCATCCCGGCCGCGAAGGTGAAGTCGGGGACGGGCGCGAGCCGGCGGCTCGGCGAGCCCAGCACCGGTGGCAGGTAGCCGCCGACGAAGCCATGCAGGAGGTCGTCGCGAGTCGTGAACCCGGCGTCCTCGATCACCGCGGCGGCGGCCACCACGTCCGCCGCGGTCGCGCCGGGACGCAGGACGGCGAGGATGGCCCTGAGCGCGGCGTCGGCGGCCGCGTGCAGCTCGCGGTAGAGCGGCGCCGGGTCCGCGGCCACGGCGAAGGTCCGCAGCAGCTGGCCGGGGTGGTCCCACCAGGACGCGCTGATCTCGCAGGTGAGCGCATCGCCCGCCTCCAGCCGACGGCCCGACGGCCACTGCGCCGGGACCCCCATGCGCGGCGCGGCCATCGGCGTCGCGGCGAAGTAGTGGATGTGCGTCGTGCCGCCGCGGCCGACGTAGGCGCGCTCGACGAGGTCGCCGAGCTCGCGCTCGTCGAGCCCGGGCCGCGCGCCGTCCGCCAGCGCGCGGACCGCACGGTCGGTCAGCTCGCAGCCGGTGCGCAGCCAGTCGACCTCCTCCGCGGACTTGACGAGGCGCAGGCCCGTGTAGGCGGCGTCGAGGTCGACCACCTCATCCGCGAGCGCGGCGAGCCGCGCGTGGCCGCGGTGGCCGAGCGGCCCGATCAGGCCCACGCGGCGGCCGCCCGCCCCGCGGCGGCGCAGCTCGTCGACCGCGGCGGCGATGCCCGACGGCGCCGCCGGCCGGACGTCGGCCTCCGTCGCCATGCGCGCCGCGTTGGGCACGTGGTTGTAGAAGTCGACGAGCAGCACGTCCTGCTCCCCCGGCGTCACGACGGCGAGCGCCTCGCGCGTGACCGGCCAGCGCGTGAGCCAGCCGACCGCCGAGCCGAAGCGGTTGGCGCCGTAGACGAGCAGGTGGTCGACCGCGTGCGCCGCCATGGCGGCCTCCACGGCGGCCCGCCGGCGGCGCATCTCTGCGTCGCTGAACCGCGGGTACAGCGCGCGCTCGGCGACCGCCTCGGTCACCGCGCGTCGCCCTCCGCGCGCGCGAGGCTGCGCACCGCCGCGACGATCCCCTCGTAGCCCGTGCAGCGGCACAGGTTGCCGGCGAGCGCCTCGCGGACCTGGCGCTCGCTCGGATCGGGGCACTCGCGCAGCAGCGCCTCGGCGGCGAGCAGGAACCCCGGCGTGCAGAAGCCGCACTGCAGCGCGTGGTGCTCGTGGAAGGCGCGCTGCAGCGGATGCAGGTCGCCGTCCCCGGCGAGCCCCTCCACGGTGAGCAGCGAGCGGCCGTCGGCCTGCACGGCGAGCATCAGGCACGAGCGGACCGTCTCGCCGTCGAGCTGGACGGTGCACGCGCCACAGACGCCGTGCTCGCAGCCGACGTGCGTGCCGGTCAGGCCGGCCTGGTGGCGGATGAAGTCCGACAGCAGCGTGCGGCCCTCCACCTCGCCCTCGTAGGTGCGCCCGTTGATCTGCACCGCGATCCTCACGCCGACGCCTCCTCGATGGCCTGGCGGACGAGCTCCGTCGTGAGCGCCCGGCGGTGGTCGTCGTCGAGCGCCGCGGCGGCCAGCCGCGCGGCCTCGGCCGCCGTCGCGCCGGCGCAGAGGGCGCGCTCGGCGTCGTGCGCGCGGACCGGGGTCGGTCCCGCACCCAGCAGCGCGACCGCGGCGTGCTCGCGCCCGGCGCGGACGACGGCCGCGCCGGCGAGCGCGAAGTCGCCGTGCGTCCGCGCGTACTCGACGAACGCCGTGCCGGCGCCGCGGGGCAGCGGCGGCACCTCGATCTCGACGAGCAGCTCGTCGGCCTCGAGCGCCGTCATCAGCGGCGCGTGGAACAGCGCCGCCGCGTCGAGCGTCCGCATCCCCCGCGGCGAGCGCAGGTGGAAGCGAGCGTCGAGCGCCGCGAGCGCCACCGGCAGCTCGGCGGCCGGATCGGCGTGGGCCACGGAGCCACCGACGGTGCCGCGGTTGCGCACGGCGGGATGGGCGACGTGGCCCACCGCCTGCGTGAGCAGCGGCCAGCCGTCGCGCACGAGCCGTGAGCGCTCGAGCACGGCCTGCCGGGTGAGGGCGCCGATGCGCAGCGTCCCGGCGGAGCGCCGCAGGTGGGCGAGCGCGTCGATCCCGTTGAGGTCGACCAGGCGCGCCGGCCGCGCGAGGCGGAAGTTCAGGAGCGGCACGAGGCTCTGGCCACCGGCGAGCGCCTTGGCGTCCTCGTCCAGCGCCCCCAGCGCCTCCTCGACGCTGCGCGGCGCCACGTACTCAAGCGGCGCCGGCTTCACCGCCGCCTCCCCAGGCGCGCGCCGACGAGGCCCGCGGCGGCCCCGATGCCGATCGCGAGCACGGCGCGCGCCGCGAGGCGCCGGCGCCATGCCGGGTCGTCGGCCGGGGAGCCCGCCGCCGCCGCGGGCGCCGGCACGGCGCCGGCGCGCACCGCCGCCTCCAGCCGCGCGGCGACCGCGTCGAGCAGCGCCTCGCCGTCGTCCGCGCGCGCGTCGCCGCTGAGGGCGATCTCCGCGTCGAGCGCCACCCCGCCCGGCGCGGGCCGCGCCGCGAAGCTCGCGGTGACGCCGCCCCATCCGGTGGTGCGGCGCGCCTGGGCGTGGCCGCCGACCGCGCGCCGGTCCTCGTCGGCGTCGATCAGCCGCAGCGTGCCCGCGTACGCGGCGTCGCCCGCCGCGACGAAGCCGATCGGCCCCGACCACGCCGGGCCGGCGAGCGCCCCCCACGCCGCGTCGGCCGCGCCGTCCACCGGAACCGTGCGCGACCGCCTCACCGCGCGGCCTCCTGCAGCGCGCGCCACAGCCGGCCGGCCGTGAACGGCGGGTCGACGTGACGGCCGAGCGCGTCGGCGACCGCGTTCGTCACCGCCGGCAGCGCGCCCGTCGCGCCGCCCTCCCCGACGCCCTTGGCGCCGAGCGGGTTCAGCGGCGACGGCGTCTGCACGTCGACGATCGACAGGGGCGGCACCTCGGCGGCCGTGAGCAGGCTGTAGTCCAGCAGCGACGCGCTGCGCAGCTGCCCGGCCTCGTCGTGGACGACCTCCTCGGTCAGGCACTGGCCGAGCCCCTGGACGATCCCGCCGATGACCTGGCCGTGCGCGAGCAGCGGGTTGACGAGCGTCCCCGCGTCGTCGACGGCGGCCATCCGCAGGATCCGCAGCCGCCCGGTCGCCCGCTCGATCTCGACGACCGCGGCGTGGGCGCCGGAGGAGAAGACGATGTCCGAGCTGAACGTCGCGCTCGCGCGCAGGCCGGGCTCCATGCCGGCGGGCAGCCGCGGCGGCTGGTAGGCGGCCGAGGCGACGTCGCGGAAGGCGATCCGCCCGTCGCGAAGCACGAAGTCGCCGTCCTCCCGCTCCACGTCGCCGGGCGCGCCGCCGAGGAGATGGGCGGCGATCGCCCGTGCCTTGGCGGCGACCTCGTCGGCGGCGCGCACGAGCGCCGAGCCGCCCATCACGAGCGAGCGGCTGCCGAAGGTGCCCGTGCCCCGCGGGACGACGGCGCTGTCGCCGAAGCGCAACACGATGTCGTCGAGCGCGAGGCCGAGCCGGTCGGCGGCGATCTGCGCGAAGGTCGTCTCGTGGCCCTGGCCGTGCGGCGACGTGCTGCTGCGCACGACGACGCGCCCGCTCGGCTCGACGGCCACGTCGGCGCTCTCGAACACGCCGCCCGAGCGCTCGACGTAGAGCCCGACGCCGGTGCCGATCACCGCGCGGTCGTCCGCGCGGCGCTCCGGGCGCACGTGCTCGAGCGCGAGGTCGAGGCAGCGCTCGTAGTCCCCCGAGTCGTAGGTCCAGCCGAGCGGCGTCGGATGCGGGAAGCGCCGGACGAGGTTGCGCCGGCGCAGGGCGACGGCGTCGACGCCGAGGGCGCGCGCAGCGTCCTCGACCGCGCACTCGACGAAGTAGTTGCCCTCGGGCCGCCCGGCGCCGCGGTACGGGCCGGCCGGGACCTTGTGCGTGCGCGCTCCCACGACCTCGACGGCCGCGGCCGGGATGTCGTAGCAGCCGCCGATGAGCATGCCGGCGGTGTGGGGCGGGATGTGCGTCGCGGGCAGCAGGTAGGCGCCGAGGTCGGCGACGATGCGCGCGCGGACGGCGAGGATTCGCCCGTCGTCGTCGAGGGCCAGCTCGACGTCGGCCTCCATCCCGCGCCCCTGCTGGCTGGTGAGGAAGTTCTCGAGGCGGTCCTCGGCCCACTTGAGCGGGCGGCCGAGGTCCGCCGCCGCGACGGCGAGCACCGCGACCTCGGGCGCGACGTTGCCCTTCGTCCCGAACGCCCCGCCGACGTCCGGGACGAGCACGCGGATCGTGTCGTCGGGGCGTCCGAGGATGTGCGAGAGCTGCGCGAGCGGGCGGTGCGGGTCCTGGGCCGAGCACCAGACGGTGAGCACGCCGGCGCCCGGGTCGTCCTGCGCGATGGCGCCGCGCGGCTCGATCGCCACCGACGTCACCCGCGGCATGCCGTAGCGCCCCCCGATCACGTGCGCCGCGCGCGCGAAGGCGGCCTCGACGTCGCCGCCCGAGCGCGACCACCGCATCAGCGCGTCGGCGGAGGCGCGCGGGTCCACGACCGCCTCGAGCGGGTCGTAGTCGATCTCGACGAGCTCGGCGGCGTCCTCGGCGAGCGCGCGCGTCTCGGCGACGACGCCGGCGACGGGCTGGCCGGCGTAGCGCACCTCCGCGTCGGGCAGGACCGGATGCTGCTCGCCGGCGATCTGGACGTCCTCGAGCGCCATCTTCGGAAACGGCCTGACGCGACCGCCGAGGTCCGCCGCCGTGATGACCGCCAGCACGCCGCCGCCCGGGTCTGGCGTGCGCACCGACGTGATGCGCGCGTGCGCGTGCGGGCTGCGCACGAACGCCATGTGGGCGAGGCCGGGAAGCTCGATGTCGTCGAGGTAGCGCGCCTCGCCGCGCAGGACGCGCTCGTCCTCGCGGCGGCGCACCGGCCGCCCGACGAACGGCGGGCCGCTCACGCCGGGGCCGGCTGCCACGCCGTCGCCTCCGCCCGCAGCCGGTCCGCCATCCAGTCGGCGACCAGCGGCCGGTACCGGTACGGGATGTTGTTGCAGACGTGGTTGCCGTCGTCGTAGAGCACCCACGTCGCGTCCTGGGCCTCGTCGGCGATGCGCTTGGTGTCCGCCCACGGGATGAGCCGGTCGTGTCGACCGGTGATCACGAGGCATGGCTGCTCGATGCGCTCCGCCACCCCGGCGAGGTTCAGCTCGTGGGCAAGGGCGCGCGCCTCCGCGGGGCCGGCGGCGCCGGTGTGGTGGGCGAGCGTCTCGCGCGTGAGCGGCGGGAGGCCGTCCCAGTTGGCGGCCATGTCGTACGGGCCGCTCACGCCGGCGACCGCCTTCAGGCGCGGCTCGAATGCGGCGGCGCGCGGCGCGTAGTGCCCGCCCAGGCTCACGCCGGCCGCGCCGACGCGCTCCAGGTCCACGTCGTCGCGGCCGGCGAGCGCGTCGAGCAGGGCGCCGACGGCGACCTCGTAGTCGGGGCGGATCGGCATCTGGAACCCGGTCTCGCCCTGGCCCGGGCCGTCGAGCGAGACGGTCGCCAGGCCGCGGGCGAGGAAGACCTCCTCCCAGTGGAAGAACTCCTCCTTCGTCGAGTCCAGGCCGGGGATCAGGATCACGAGCGGCGGTCGCGGCGCGCCCGCGGGGCGGCGCAGGTTGGCGACGACGCGCCCGCCGTCCAGCGGCGCCTCGATCCGCTCGGCGGTCGGATCGAGCAGGGCGTGCGCCGCGGAGAGCGCGGCGATCGCCTGCTCGGTCGTCTCGCGGTTGCGCTCGGCGTCGAGCACCCAGACGAACTTGGCGAAGTGGAAGCACACCGCCGCGCGCACGAAGGCCTCCCCGGCCGTGCGGCCGTGGCCGGCGTCGCGCGCCTCCTCGCCCAGGCGCCGGTGGACCCCGGCCGTCTCGCACCAGGCGTCCAGCCACTGCTCCCAGCGATCGATCCGCGCCGTCGTGCGCGCGAAGTCGTTGGGGTCCACGCCGTTGGTCGTGAAGCGCGGCGCCCAGTTATCGATGGCTGCCTGCACGCGGGCGTCCGGCACCGGCGAGCACCTCCTCGAGGTCGTGGCCGAGGTCGTGGAGCAGCACGATGGCGGCGTTGCGCCCGGGCGCCCCCGTGATCGAGCCGCCCGGATGGGTCGTGCCGCCCGTCTGGTACAGCCCGGCGATCGGCATGCGATAGGAGCCCCAGCCGGGCGCGGGGCGCAGCGCGCCGCTCTGCGCGAGGGTGCGGTCGCCGCCGTGGAAGGCGCCGTGCACCATGTGGCGGTTGGACGCCTCGATGTCGGCCGGGCTCTTGACGAGCGTGGCGAGGATCGCGTCGTCGGTCAGGTTCGGGGCCGCGGCGCGCACGCGCTCGATCTGGCGCGCCGCCTGGCGGTGCTTGAGCGTCTCCCAGCGCTCGCCGCCCAGCCACGGCTGTGCGCTCAGGAGCTTGACCGTGTGGCGCCCCGCCGGCGCGCGCGACGGATCCGCGAGCGTCGGCGTGGCGACGAGCAGCCAGGCGACCTCGTCGTGGTAGCGGCCGTCGCGGAGCGCGCGCTGCTCGTCGATCAGCTGCTGCGGCCATCCCGCCAGGCCGGCGGAGACGGCGGTGCGGGGCCCGTCCGGCGTGTCGAAGACCGGCGGCTCGGTGGTCGCCAGGTGGACGGCGAAGCCCGAGAGGCCCACGTCGAACGTGTCGATCCCGTAGCGGAAGTCCGGATCCCAGGCCTCGGCCGGCGCCATCTCCAGCAGGTGCTTGACGTGGATCGTCGAGACGACGGCCTCTCGGGCCATGAAGGCCCGGCCGTCCTCGGTCTCGACGCCCGTGCAGCGGCCGCCCTCGAGGACGAGGCGGGCGACCGGGCGGTCGCACAGCACCGTCCCGCCGTGGTCCTCGATGAACGCGACCAGCGCGTCCGTGAGCCGGCCCGAACCGCCGCGCGGGAGCGTCCAGCTCCGGCGCTGGCGGCCATACACGATCGAGTAGGCGAGCTGGCCGGAGCCCGGGAGGTCGATCGGCACGAGCGTCTGGAACGCCTGCCACAGCATGAACGCGCGCACGTGCTCGCTCGCGTACTCGTGGCGGATCACGTCCCATGCGCTCATGAGGCGGCGCCGCTGCCACACGCGGCCGCGCGGGTGCGCGCGCAGGCGCTCCTCGAGGGAGGGCCCGAATCCCGGCGGCGTGAAGGTGGCCGCCCCGAAGACGTGCTTGACCTCGTCGTACTCGGCGAGCATCCGCCGGTAGGCGTCGGCGTCCGCGCGCGAGAAGCGCGCGAGCTCCTCGTGGCTGCGCTCGGGGTCCAGCCACATCGTCAGGTGGCGGCCGTCGGGGAACGCGACGTGGGCGAACGGGTCGGGCCGGAGGTACTCGACGCCGTAGCGCTCCTGCAGCCCGAGCTCGTCGTCGGCGATCAGCGGGTTGGTCTGGATGAGGGTGTGGCCGGTGGAGCACGAGTCGACGCGGTAGCCGGGCAGCAGCAGCTCCTCGGTCGCCGCGCCGCCGCCGGGGATCGGCCGCGCGTCGAGGACGAGCACCTCGTAGCCGGCGCGGGCGAGGTAGGCGGCGGTGATGAGGCTGTTGTGGCCCGCGCCCGCGACGACGACGTCCGCGACGTCGACGTCGCTCACGACCGAACCTCGAGGCCCAGCAGCCGCGCGGCGTTGGCGCCGAGGATCGCGTCCTCCTGCGCGGGCGTCAGGCCGGCGGCGGCGACCGTCTGCACGGGGCGCGCCTCGGCCATGTCGAACGGCTGGTCGGACCCGAGGAGCACGTGGTCGGAGCCCGCGAAGGCGACGAGCTCGGCGAGCACGACCGGGTCATGGGTGACGGTGTCGTAGTAGAGGCGGCGCAGCGAGGCGTCGGGCTCCTCGCCGAGCCGCGCGCCGGCCTGCGCCTGGACGGCGTGCCCGTGGCGCAGGCGCCCGCGCAGCGCGAGCACCGCGCCGCCGCCGTGGGCGAGCAGGACGCAGAGGTCCGAGTGGCGCTCGAGCACGCCCGCGAGCACCATGTGCGCCGCTGCGAGCGTGGTCTCCATCGGGTTGCCGACGAGGTTCCACAGGTGGTGCTCGTCGAACGCCGAGCCGCTGAAGCCGCGCGTGGTCGGGTGGACGAACACGAGCGCGCCCGTCTCCTCGGCCGCGGCCCAGAACGGAGTGAAGCGGTCGTCGCCGAGGTAGACGCCGCCCACGCTCGCCGCCACCTCGACGCCCGCGAACGGGCCGCGGGCCATGATCTCGCGCAGCTCGGCGGCCGCGAGGCCGGGATCCTGGAGCGGCACGGCGCCGAGCACGCTGATGCGCTCGGGATGCGCCGCCTGCAGCCGGGCCAGTCCGGCGTTCTGCAGGCGCAGGCGCGCCAGCGCCTCCTCCGGCTCGGCGTCGCCGAAGAGCAGCGGCACCCACGGGCACAGGACGACGCGGTCGATCCCCGCGTCGTCCTGCGCGGCGAGGATCGCGTCGGCGTCGACCATGTCGCGCACCGCCGAGCGGATCGGCCGGCCGTCGAGCTCGACGACCTGTCGGCCGTCCTCCCACCAGACGCGCGGGCGCCACGGCTCGCCGGGCGCCGCGGCGCGCAGGAGCTCGGGGACGATGACATGCGCGTGGGCGTCGATCCTCATGTCACCCCGACCAGCAGCAGGGAGCCGGCGACGATGAGCGCGGCGCCGAGCCAGACGCGCGGCGTGACGCGCTCGGCGTGGCGGCCGGCGATCGCGGGCGCGACGAGGAGCACCACGGGCACGGACAGCAGGTTCAGCGCGAGCACGGCGGCGACGGTCGTGCCGTCGAGCGCCGCCCACCGCCCCCACGTCGAGCCGGCCACGAGCACCCCGGCGAGCACCTTGAGGGCGAGGTCGGCGGCGCGCAGCGCCTCCAGGCTGCCCAGGACGAGCTCGCGGCGCCAGAGCACGACGGCGACCCCGTAGCCGACGACAGACACCACGAGCCCGACCGCGAGCCCGGCCAGCGGGTCGCCGAGCCCCTTGAGCCCGCGCACGGTGAGCGCCGGGCTCAGCGCCCAGCAGAGCGCGGTCATGAGCGCCGGCAGCACGTCGGTGAAGCGCCCGGGACGCTCGCCGCGCCCCCGCGACGCGACCACCCAGGCGCCGAGCACCATCACGGCGATCGCCGGCAGCTGCGCCGTGTCCGGCAGCTGACCGAGCGCGACCGCGGCGATCCCGATGCCGAACACCGGCACCGTGGTCAGCAGCGGGCTCGTGCGCGCGGCGCCGATCCGCTGCTGGCTCATGTTGAGGAACGTCCACCCTGCGCTGAAGTGCAGGGCCGCCGCCCCGACGAAGCAGAGCAGCGCCCACGCGGGCGCGTCGGCCAGCGCGCCGAGCCCGCCCGTCGCGAGCGACGCGACGACGAGCGCGACCGCCGCCACCGCGAGCTGCAGCAGCGTCGAGGCGAACGGGTCCACCCCGCGGGTCACCCGCGCGTTGACGCTCTGGAACAGGCCGAAGCCGATGCCCGATGCCGCGGCCGCCAGCGCGCCGCTCACGAGCTCGGGACCGGGTCCTGGGCGTGCTTCTCGACCGACCCGCCGAAGTACAGGTCCGCCATCTGCGGGTTGTTCAGCACGTCGTCGGCGCGGCCCGTGAGCAGCACCCGCCCGCTCTCCATGACGATCCCCTCCGTGGCCAGCCGCAGCCCGAAGCGGACGTTCTGCTCGACGAGCAGGATGGTCTTTCCGGTGTCGCGCATGAGCGTGACCGTCTCATAGACCTGCTTGAGGGCCTTCGGGTCCAGGCCGAGCGACGGCTCGTCGAGCAGCACGAGGCGCGGGTCCAGCATGAGCGACCGCGCGACCTCCACGATGCGCCGCTGGCCGCCGGAGAGGTTCCCCGCCCGCTCACCGGCGCGCTCGCGGACGACGGGGAAGAGCTCGGCGACCTCGGCGTGGCGGCGGCGCACCAGCGCGCGGTCGTGGCGCAGGATGTAGCCGCCCATCAGGACGTTCTCGCGCACGGTGATGTTCGGGAAGATGCCGCCGGTCTGCGGGACCTGGGCGATTCCGAGCTCGAGGATCTCCGCGGCGGACCGACCGCCGATCGGCTCGCCCGCGAAGCGGATCTCGCCCTCGCGCGGCGCCAGGAGCCCGCTCACCGCGCGCAGCACGGTGGACTTGCCGGCCCCGTTGGGCCCGACGATGCAGACGACCGCGCCCTTCCGCACGGCGAGGTCGACGCCGCGCAGCACGTCGCCGCCGCCGTAGCCGGCGGTGACGCCGGCGAGCTCGAGCAGCGCGCCGCTCACGCGCCGACCTCCTCCAGCACGAAGTCCTCGCCGAGGTAGGCGTCGAGCACGCGCGGGTCGTGCTGCACCACCTCGGGGCCGCCCTCGCAGATGCACGT
>JAXDHC010000163.1:0-6297 GCA_034664705.1 Solirubrobacteraceae bacterium | reverse complement strand
CGCCGATCCGGCGCGCTGGCCCGACATGGGGTCGGCGGGCGGGCACTTCACCGCCGTCCGGCCGGGCGGGCTGGGCGACAACACCTTCGAGATCGACGTGAGCGCCGCGCTCGTGCCGCGCGCGGCGATGTTCACCCGTGCGTACGTCACCTGCACGGCGATGCACCGGCGCGGGCCGGCGCTCGCCGACGCCGTCGCCGCCCTCTGCGCGCACGTGCCCGAGGCGCTGCCCGACGGCGCGACGCCCGCCGCGCTCATCGAGCTGACGTCCCACAGCGGCCACTTCCTCGGCCGCGCGCGCAGCCACCTGCTCGTCTTCACGCAGGACGGCGGCGCGTTCATCCGCGACATCGGCTGCTGGGACGCCCTCCCCGGCCATCTGGCCGCCGCGTACGCGGCCGCCGGGCGCGAGGCGCAGGCGACGTTCTGGGGCCCCGAGCCGGCGGAGCTCAGCGTCCTCGCGCAGCTCGCCCGCGTCACGTCGGGCGCGATCGCGGGCTGAGCGGTCCGCCGCGCGACTGGTCACCGGCCTGAGCGGCGGCTAGCTCAGCTCGGCCGGCGGCGGCGCCGCGATGACCCGCACCGCGTCGCGGATCGCGTCGAGGTCGGTGCCCTTCTCGACATAGGCGTGGGCGCCGCGCTCCAGCGCGGCCGCCTCCATGTCCTCGGCGGCGAAGCCCGACAGGGCGACGATGCGGCTCTCCGGCGCGCATTCGCGCATCTGCACGATGGCGTCGATGCCCTCCATCCCGGGCATCGACAGGTCCAGGAGCACGACGTCGGGCCGCATGTCGGCGACGACGCGGACGCCGGCCGCGCCGTCCCCGGCCTCCCCGACGACCTGGAAGCCGAGCTCGGTCTCGAGCGTGTAGCGCATGAGGGCGCGGAAGCCGGGCGCGTCGTCGCACAGGACGACGCGGATCGCCTCGTCGTCCGCCTCCGCACCGTTCGCGCCGTCCACGCCACCGAGCCTAACCCGCTGCGACCCTCGAGTGGTGGAGCCGTCCGGCGCGCCGCCTAGCTTGACGCCATGCCGCCACTCATCTCGCGCGAGGAGGCACTCGCGCTGGGCCGCATCGAGGACCACGCCGCGATCGAGGCGCTCGTCGAGCGCGCGTGGCAGGCGCGGCGGGAGCGCTTCGGCGACTCGACCGACCTCTGCTCCCTGGTCAACGCGAAGTCCGGCGGCTGCTCGGAGGACTGCGGGTTCTGCGCGCAGTCGCGCTTCGCCGAGGCCGAGACGCCGCTGCACGCCATGATGGAGCCCGAGCAGATCCTCGAGCACGCGCGTGCCGCCGAGGCGGCGGGCGCCCACCGCTTCTGCATGGTCACCCAGGGCCAGGGGCTCTCGAAGCGCGACTTCGACAAGGTGCTGGAGGGCGCGCGGCTCGTCGCCGAGAACACGAACCTCAAGCGCTGCGCGTCGGTCGGCCACATCAGCGCCACTCGGGCGAAGGCGCTGAAGGACGCGGGCATCCAGCGGGTGCACCACAACGTCGAGACCGCCGAGTCCTACTACGACGAGGTTTCCACGACGGTGCGCTACGAGGGCCGGCTGCGCACGATCGACGCCGTCCGCGAGGCCGGCCTGGAGACGTGCGTCGGCGGCATCCTGAACCTCGGCGAGACGCGCGAGCAGCGCGTCGAGATGGCGTTCGAGCTCGCGCGGATCGATCCGACGTCGGTGCCGATCAACCTCCTCAATCCGCGCCCGGGCACGAAGTTCGGCGACCGCGAGCTCATGGACCCGTGGGAGGCGGTCAAGTGGGTCGCCATCTTCCGCCTCATCCTTCCCGACGCGCTGTTCCGCCTGTGCGGCGGGCGCGTCGAGAACCTCGGCGACCTGCAGCCGCTCGCCGTCCGCGCCGGGCTCAACGGCGTGATGATGGGCAACTTCCTCACGACGCTCGGCAGCACGCCCACGGAGGACCGCGCGATGTTCTCCGACCTCGGCCTCAACGTCGCCCGCCAGCCCGACAACGGGGCCGCCCCGCGCCCCGACAACCGCGCGGGCCGGCTGGAGGGCGACACGCCGGACGTCGTCGAGGCGTTCCTCGACACCGCCGACGAGGCCCGGGCGGCCGGGATCGAGGTCCGCCTGTGGGATCCGTCGACGCAGCTGCGCTTCGCGCGCAAGCCGAAGGTCCCGCCGCGCCCGGACGGGGCGGCGAACACGTGGCCCCATCACGCCGCGTGACCCCCAGCCCATCTGCTCTCGGGAGGGAGCCCACGTGACCGACATCCAGGAGCGCCTGGCCGAGCTGCGCGAGCTCGGGCTGTACCGCCGCATGCGGATGGTCAGCGGACCGCAGGGGCCGCGCGTCGTGCTCGACGGCAAGCCGGTGCTGCTGCTGTGCTCGAACAACTACCTCGGCCTCGCCGACCATCCGCGCGTGCGCGAGGCGGCGGCCGACGCGGCGATGCGCTGGGGCGTCGGGGCGGGCGCTTCGCGGCTCGTGTCGGGCACGATGACGGTGCACCGGCGCCTCGAGGAGCGCCTCGCCGAGTTCGAGCAGACCGAGGCGGCGCTGCTGTTCGGGTCCGGGTACCTGGCGAACGTCGGGGTCGTGAGCGCGCTGGCCGGCGAGGGCTCGGTCGTCTTCTCCGACGCGCTGAACCACGCGTCGATCATCGACGGCTGCCGGCTCGCCCGCGCGGAGACCTTCGTCTACGACCACGCCGACATGGACCACCTCGCCTGGGGCCTGCGCAACGCCGAGGGCCGCAGCGCGCTCATCGTGACCGACTCGGTCTTCTCGATGGACGGCGACGTCGCGCCGCTGGAGGAGATCGTGGGCCTCGCGCGGCGCCATCGCGTGCGCGTCGTCGTCGACGAGGCGCACGCCACGGGCTGCCTCGGCCCGGGCGGCCGCGGGGCGGTGCACGAGGCGGGCGTCGAGGAGGACGTCGACGTCATCATCGGCACGCTCGGCAAGGGCCTGGGGGCCTACGGCGCGTACGCCGCGTGCGACCACGCGATGGCGCAGCTGCTGGTCAACACCGCGCGGCCGTTCATCTTCTCCACGGCCCCGCCGCCGCCGGTGGCCGCCGGTGCGCTGGCCGCGCTGAACCTGCTCGCCGAGCAGCCGCGGCGCGTCGAGCGCCTGCGGGAAAACGCCACCGCGCTGCGCGACGAGCTCGCCCGGGAGGGGTTCGACGTCTCGGGCTCGACGACCCAGATCGTCCCGCTCGTCGTCAGCGACGCCCCCCAGGCGATGAAGATATGCGAGCTCGCGCTCGAGGCGGGCGTCTTCGCGCAGGCGATCCGCCCGCCGACGGTGCCCGAGGGCACGTCGCGGCTGCGGCTCGCGGCCATGGCCACCCACACGCGCGAGGAGCTGCGCGAGGCGGCGCGCGTGCTGGGGCGCGCCGCGCTGCGCGCGGGCTTCCGCCCCGGCGCCGGCCTGCCCGCGGTCGCCGCCCGCGGCGCCGGCCCGCGGCCGTTCGACGTCGAGCTCGACGTGGCGCGCGCGGCCTAGCCGCGGGTCGGGTCCGCCCGTGCGCGGCTGCTTCGTCACGGGGACCGACACGGGCGTCGGCAAGACGGTGCTGGCCGCCGCGATGGCGGCGGCCCTCCGGGCGGGCGGGGCCCGCGTCACGGCCTTCAAGCCGGCCGTCACCGGCGTGGACGAGCCGGAGCCCGGACGGCCTCCGGACCACGAAGTGCTCGGCGCGGCCGCCGGGGTCGATCCGGCGACCGTCGCGCCGCTGCGCTTCGGCCCGGCGGTGTCGCCGCACCTGGCCGCCGAGCTCGCGGGCGTGGAGATCGACCCGCGGGCGCTCGTGGCCGCGGCCCGCGCGGCCGGCGCCGGCGCCGACGCGCTGATCGTCGAGGGCGTGGGCGGCCTGCTCGTGCCCCTCACGCCGACCTGCACCATCCGCGACCTCGCGCGCGAGCTCGGCCTGCCCGTCGTCGTCGCCGCGCGGCCCGGCCTCGGGACGATCAGCCATTCGCTGCTGACCGTCGAGGCCGCGCGCGCCGCGGGGCTCGACGTCCGGGCCGTCGTGCTCACGCCGTGGCCGGACGGGCCGGGCGTCATGGAGCGCTCCAATCGCGAGACGATCTCCCGCATGGGCGACGTGGACGTGCACACGCTGGCGGAGACGGGCGTCGTGCCGGACGACCTCGCGCGCGCCGCCGCGCACCTGCCGGTGGCGGAATGGCTGGGCCCGTGACGCTGCGCGGGGAGCGCGTCGTGCTGCGCGAGGCGACCGAGGCCGACGTCCCGAGGATCGTCGAGATCCTCACGATCCCCGAGGTCGCCCAGTGGTGGCCGCGCGAGACGGAGGACGGGATGCGCGCGCAGCTCACCGAGGACCAGATGACGACATGGACGATCCTCGACGGCGACGACGTGGTCGGCGTCGTGCAGGCGTGGGAGGAGACGGAGCCCGACTACCGCCACGCCGGCATCGACCTCGCGCTGCACCCGGACTGGCACGGGCGCGGCCTGGGCACCGACACGGTGCGGACCGTCGCCCGTCACCTGTTCGCCGACCGCGGCCACCACCGGGCGACGATCGACCCGGCCGCCCACAACGAGCGGGCGATCCGCACGTACGAGCGCGTCGGCTTCCGGCCGGTCGGCGTGATGCGCCGCTACGAGCGCGGCGCGGACGGCACCTGGCACGACGGCCTGCTCATGGACATGCTCCCGGAGGACCTGCGCTGAGCGTCGACGAGGTCAGCGCGAGGACACGGCCGTGCGCGCCGGTCGCGGCGCCATGCGACGAAGGTCCCATCGCTGGGTGCATGGATGTCCGTGGCGCGCGGGCGCCGCGTCCGCTGTAGTGGGTATCGCCCCGGGGCACCGCACAAGGCTCTCCCCGGTGGCCGCCGAAGGAGATGGCCGTGCCCGACCAGACCGCCGTTCCCAGCTCCGCCGCGCCCCGCCCGCCGAAGCCGCGCGCGTACGTCGTCCCCGTCGTGCGGCCGCTGCCCGCGCCCCGGGAGGCGCGCGGCGCCCGCGGCTGGTGACCGTGCAGTCCGCTCAGCGCTCGCCGCTCGCGGCGACCTCGACGATCGACGTGTCGATCAGCCACTCGACCGGCGCGCGGTCGTCGGTGTAGGCGCTCCCGCCGCGCAGCGCCGGCGCCAGCCGGTCCGCGGTCGCGGCGGCGACCGGACGCAGCTCCGCCGGCATCGCGGGCATCGCGGCGCGCAGGGTCGCCGCGGACACCGGCCGGTCGGAGCCGACCACCATCGTGTTCGTGTCCTGGCTCGGATCGCGCACGACCGTCCGGAAGACGTCGCCCATCGTCGTGCTCAGCACGCGCTCGAGGGCGTCGGAGCGCTCCGGGTGGCCGATGTTGATGACGATCGCGCCGCGCGGCGTGAGCCGATCGCGGACGAGCGCGAAGAATTCGCGCGTGGCGAGGTAGAACGGGATGTAGGGCTGGCGGTAGGCGTCGACGACGATGAGGTCGAAGCGCCGGTCGGTCCGGCGCAGGAACGGGCGCGCGTCGGCGGTGTGCAGGTGCACGTTCGGACCGCGCAGGTCGAACAGCCGGCGGCCGACGTCGTTGAGCTCGCCGTCGATCTCCACCCCGTCGACCCGCGTGGCCGGGAAGAAGTGCCCGTACGCGCGCGCGGTCGTGCCGCCGGCGTTGCCGAGGATGGCGACCGACCGCGGCGGCTGCGCGCTCACCGCGAACGGCAGCACGAGCATCTCGTCCCAGTAGTCGCCGGTCAGCCACTCCCCCGGCCGGTACACCGAGTGGATCGCCTGGCCCTCGTTGAGCTCGAGGCGCCGCTCGCCGTCGGGCTCCTCGATCACGCGCGCGTACTGGTACTCGGTCTCCCGGTCCCACAGCACTCGCGCGCTGCCCGTCGCCTTGACGGTGCCGACCGGGATCGCGATCAGCACCGCGACGAGCGCCGGCGCGACGAGGAAGCGCCGGCCGAGCGCGGGGACCGCGACGAGGGCCAGCGAGAGCGCGAAGAGCAGGAAGGTCCGCCGCGTGCCGACGAGCGGGATGAGCAGCAGCGCGCTCAGGAAGACGCCGGCGAGGCTGCCGAGGGTCGAGATCGCGTACAGCCGCCCGGCGACGCGCCCCGCCTCCTCGACGGTGCGCACGCTCAGCCGTACGGCGTACGGGGCGACGGCCCCGAGCAGCAGCACGGGCGTCGCCACGAGCACGAGCACGGCGAACAGCGAGCCGGCGAACGCGCCGGCCTGCAGGTTGTCGAGCGCGTCGACCGACACCCGCAGGAACGGGCCGGCGACGAACGGCACGGCGGCGAGCAGGCCCGCGGCGACGAGGACGACCCGCGAGAGGCCGGCGAGCGTCGGGTCG
>JAXDHC010000162.1:0-7779 GCA_034664705.1 Solirubrobacteraceae bacterium | reverse complement strand
GGCCTAGGAGATCGGCGGGCCGTCAGCGGCCCGGCGTCCAGCGCGCGACCAGCGCGGTCCGGCGGGCGGTCTGCTCCGTCGCGTCCTCGTGGCGATCCGCGCCGGCCAGGACCGTCGCGATGGCGCGCGTGGCGAGGATGCGCGCCGGCTCGGGCTCCCAGGCCCGGCTCGCATGGCCGACCCACGGCAGCGTCGTCAGGTCGCTGGCCTCGCCGCGGATGAGGTCGGCGAGGGTCCGGCCGCAGAGGTTGGACGCGACGACCCCATGCCCGCTCAGGCCGCCCGCCCACGCGAGGCCCGCCGCGCGGTCGCAGCCGATCCCCATCGACCAGTCGCGCGGGATGGCGAGCGGACCGCCCCACCGATGCGTGATCGCGGTGCCGGCCAGGACGGGGAACCAGCGGCGCAGCTCGAGCTCGATGCGATCGTGGACCACCGGCCGGCGTTCGTCGGCCTCGCTGATGACGCTCCGCGCGCGGTACGGGGCGCCGCGGCCGCCCATGGCGATCCGGCCGTCGACCGTGCGCTGCGCGTAGGCGAACAGGTGGTGCTGATCGGCGACGGTCTCGGCGGCCGACCAGCCGATGTGCTCCCACAGCTCGTCGGGCAGCGGCTCGGTGGCCAGCATGTGGCTGTACATGGGCAGGAACGCGCGCCGCCGCCCGGGCAGCCGCACCGTGTAGGACTCGGTGGCGCGAACGACCATGTCGGCCCGGACGGTGCCGCCCTCGCAGACGACGTGGCGACCCTCGATCCGCCGGGCCGGGCTGCGCTCGTAGATCTGCACGCCCCGCCGCGCGCAGGCCCGCGCGAGGCCGCGGACCAGGCGGCCGGGATGCACGCGCGCGCAGTGCGGCGTGAACGTGCCGCCCAGCACGCCGGCGATCCGCACGCGCTCGGCGACCTCCTCCGGGCCGATCGGCCACAGGTCGTCCTCGAGGATCCCGCGGGCGCGCCGGCCCGCGATGCCGGCCCGGATGCGCTCGAGCTGCGGCCGGCTCGTGGCCACGCGCAGCGAGCCGCTCCTGACCCATCCGCAGTCGATGTCCTCCTCGGCGACGACGCGGCCGATCTCGTCGATGGCGTCGATCATCGCCCGCTCGGCGCGGATCACGCCGGCGGCCCCGCCGTGGCGGCCGTACACGCGCGCCTCGCCGGAGATGCCCGCCGACACGAACCCGGCGTTGCGCCCCGCGGCGCCGTAGCCGGCGATCTCCGCCTCCACCAGGACGACCCGCAGCGATGGGTCCGCGCGGATCAGGCTGTACGCCGTCCACAGGCCGACGAACCCGCCGCCCACGATCGCCACGTCGCAGTCCACGCCGCCCTGCAGCGCCGGGCGCGGCTCGATCGGCTCGCCGAGCGTGGACAGCCACAGGCTGCGCGCGCGCCACCGCGCCTCGTCGGCCGCCGTGGCGGCGACCTCGCTCAGCGCCACGCCGACCCGCCTCCTCGCCGCTCGATCACCTCGCCAGTATCGCGCGTGCGCGGTCGGGGCCGGTCCGGCGGCCGCTTCGGACGCCGTCCGGCGCCCAGCCGGTTCACGCGGTGGCGACGCCGAGCGTGATGCTCCCGCGGTAGCCGTTCTTGCCCGCGCCGCGCGAGGTCAGCTTGAGGATCGCCTTGGAGCTGCCGGCCTGGCGGAAGATGTTGTCCGCGGGGTGCGACGTGTCGGGCTGGCCGTGGCTCTTGTAGGGCGCCAGCTTGTAGACCGCCGTCTGCGTCCGCTCGTTGAAGAAGACCTGGCCGGTGTGCACGACCCGGCCGCCGACGTGGACCTTGAGGTGGATGTGCGGGGTCCGGCCGCGATACCAGCCGGGGAAGATCGTGGTGAACCGGGCGTTGCCATCGGCGTCGGCCTTCTGGTGGCCGCGCAGGTAGCGGTGCGTGTCGGTCGGGCCCGAGCCCTGGCCCGGCCTGCCGCCGCCCCCGCCCCCGCCGGTCGAGGCGCTCTCGAAGCCCGAGTAGACGCCGTCCGCGTCGCAGTGCCAGATCTCGAGGTCGGCCCCGTTGATCGGCGCGCACGTCCTGGCGTTCTCGACGGCGAAGACGAGGTCGAGACGCAGGCCCGACCGGCCCTCGCGGATGTCGCGACGCGTCAGGTTCGTGTCGATCCAGTACGGGCCCTCGGTGACCTCGGGCGTCAGGACGCAGCTTGCCGCCTGCGCGTCGTCGGTCCCGCCGAACGCGCCGAGCCGGTGCGCGCCGAACAGGCCGCCGAGGCCCAGGCCGCCCGCGGCGAGGATCGCCTCGCGGCGCCGGACGCGGGTCGCTGAGAGGCGCCTGTGAGCTCCGCGCGCGATGTTCCGCGTCGGGAATCCGATCCCGGGGAAGGTTCGGTCGGGGCGCCGGCGCCGAAGCCCGGCGACGCCCGGGACACGGCGACGACGGGAGCGGCATGATCGAGACGGGCCGGTTCGCGCGATTCGAGCGCGTCACCTCGGTGGAGGAGACCGACCGCGGGCTGCTCGCGACGCTGCACGGTGAGCAGCTGCGCGTCGACCTCGTCCGCGACGACGTCGTGCGGGTGAAGATCAGCCGGGGCGGGGTCTTCGACGAGTCCCCAACGTTCGCGGTGTGCGTCGATCCGCTGTCCGAGAGCGTGGGCTTCGAGGTCGAGCGCGGCGACGACGTGGTCCGGCTGCGCAGCTCGGCGCTCGTGGTGTCGCTCTGCCTGGATCCGTTCCGGCTCGACGTGCACCGCCCCGACGGCAGCGCGGTCGTGGAGACCGCGCAGGACGACGAGGGCCACCACTGGGCCTACGCCACGCTGAACGACGCCTTCGCGATCCGTCGTCGCTGCCGCCCCGACGACGCCTTCTACGGCCTCGGGGAGAAGACCGGGCGCCACAACCGCGCGGGTCGCGACTTCACGCTCTGGAACACGGACGTGCTCGACCCGCACGCCACCGCCGAGTTCACCGCCGGCCGGCCGGCCGACGACCCGCGCGCGGATCCGACCAGCACGGAGTTCGACCCGTACTACGTCTCCATCCCGTTCTTCTACCACCAGGCCCATCCGGACGGGACGATGGCGGCGTCGTTCGTGGACAACGGCTACCGCGGGGGGTACGAGTTCTCCGAGCCGCGCGAGTACCGCGTGCACTTCGCCGGCGGCCAGTACACGGAGTACATCTTCGCCGGACCGGCGATGGCGGACATCCTGGCCGCCTACACGTGGCTGACCGGCCGGACCGCGCCGCCGCCGCTGTGGTCGCTGGCGTACCACCAGTGCCGCTGGTTCCGCTACACGCAGGAGTCGATCGAGGCGCTCGCCCAGCGCCACCGCGACAGCGACATCCCGTGCGACGCGCTGTGGCTCGACATCGAGTACATGGACGGCTACCGCGTGTTCACGTGGGACACCGAGGCGTTCCCCGACGTCGCCGCGATGCTCGCGCGGCTGGCCGACCAGGGCTTCCGCGTCATCACGATCGTCGATCCGGGGGTCAAGCACGAGCCCGGCTACTGGGTGTTCGACCAGGCGGTGGAGCGCGACGTGCTCTGCCGGACCGAGGGCGGCGACGTCTACATCGGTCAGGTCTGGCCGGGCGACACCGCCTTCCCCGACTTCGTCACCGAGGAGGCGCGCACCTGGTGGGGCGAGCTGAACGCCGCCCACGTGCAGTCCGGCCTCGCCGGGATCTGGAACGACATGAACGAGCCGGCCACCGGCGTGATCCCGCCCGACCGCATGCGCTTCGGCCACGGCCGCGAGTCGCACGAGCGCTTCCACAACCAGTACGCGCTCCTGATGGCGATGGGGACCGCCGCGGGCCTGCGCGAGGCGATGCCGGAGCAGCGCCCGTTCGTCCTCTCGCGCGCGGGGTTCGCCGGCATCCAGCGGTACGCGGCGAACTGGATGGGCGACAACCTCTCGCGCTGGGACCACCTGTCGCTGAGCATGCCGATGGCGATGGGCTTCGGCGTGTCCGGGCAGGCGTTCGTCGGCGCAGACGTCGGCGGCTTCCACGGCCACTCCAACGCCGAGCTGTTCCTGCGCTGGATGCAGTACGGCGCGCTCACGCCGTTCTGCCGCAACCACTCGGAGATCGGCAACGTCGACCAGTACGCGTGGGCCTGGGGCGACGTGGTGCTCGGCCTCGTCCGCGACGCGATCCGGCTGCGCTACCGGCTCCTGCCGTACATCTACGCCGCGTTCCTGCGCGCCTCGGAGACGGGCGCCCCGGTCCAGCGACCGCTGGTGTTCGACCACCAGTACGACGCGGTCGTGCGCGACATCGACGACGAGTACCTGTTCGGCCCGGACCTCCTCGTCGCCCCCGTCGTGGCCGCCGGGCAGACCGCTCGCCAGGTGTACCTGCCCGCGGGCGACTGGTACGACTGGCACTCCGGCGAGCTGGTCGGCGGGGGCCGGTACGTGCTCACCGACACGCCGATGGAGCGCATCCCGATCTACGCGCGGGGCGGCGCCGTCGTCCCGATGTGGCCCGAGGCGCCCGCGTCGACCGCGGGGTACCACCCGCCGGCGATCGAGCTGCACCTCTTCGTCCCGGACGGCGACGGGAGCCACCGCTCGCTGCTGCAGGAGGACGACGGGCTCACCTTCGCCGCGCTCGACGGCGCTCGGTACCGCACGAGCTTCGAGGTGACCCGCCGCGGCAACCGGGTGCAGCTCCGAGCCGAGGTGGACGGCGACGGCTACCCCGAGTTCGCGCGCCAGGCGTTCCACCTCGTCATCCACGGCGCCGCGCCGCGCACGGTGCTGCTCGACGGCAGCGAGCTCGACGCGAGCGACGGGCGCTTCGTGGCGCCCAACGCCGGCGAGCGCTTCACCGCCGACTTCGACGTCTAGGCCCGCGGCTCCCACGCACGTGAGAGGGTCTCGCCATGGAGCAGCGGATCAGTCTCGTCACGCTCGGCGTGGCCGACCTCGGTGGCGCGAAGGCGTTCTACGAGACGCTCGGCTGGCGAGGACAGGAGGTCCAGGAGACCGTGTTCCTCCAGGCCGGCGGCATCGCACTCGTTCTCTGGGGTCGCGACAAGCTCGCCCGCGACTGCGGCCTCGACGGAACGCCGCCCGGCGGCTTCGAGGGCATCGTGCTCGCCCACAACGTGCGATCCGCGGCCGAGGTCGACGAGATCGTCGCGGCGGCGCAGCGGGCCGGGGCGACGATCACGCGCCCCCCGGCCGAGACGTTCTACGGGGGCTACGCGGGCGTCTTCCTCGACCTCGACGGCCACGCCTGGGAGATCGCGTACAACCCGGGCTTCGCGCTGGCCGAGGACGGCGCGCTGACCGTCCCCGACTTCGGCGCGCGGTAGCCGGCACGCCCGCCGATTCGCGCGTCCCGGGCCGCGAGCAGGCCCACCGACCGCGGGAGCAGCTAGGCTTTGGGGACGGGTCGGGCGTCCGCTCGACCAAAGCAGTGCCCCGCGTCTCCGCAGTCGTTGCCTCGCAGCACCCTCCGCGTTTCGCTGTGCACGTATCCCGGAGGGGAATCCAGATGGCAACAGGAACCGTGAAGTGGTTCAACGACGACAAGGGCTTCGGCTTCATCACGCCGGATGACTCCGGCAAGGACCTGTTCGTGCACCACAGCGCGATTCAGGGCAGCGGCTTCAAGTCGCTGGCCGAGGGCGCGAAGGTCAGCTACGACGCCGAGCAGGGCCCCAAGGGTCCCGCGGCGGCGAACGTCCAGGTCCTCTAGCCGCCTCCTCGTCGCGGTCTTCGCGGGCCCGCCTCGGCGGGCCCGCGGTCGGCCCGCCGAAGAACGCCGGGCGACGCCCCTCCACGGGGCGGCCCGGCATCGTGAGTCCTTTCATGCCGGCCTGAGAGGGCGCCAGTCATCAGGTACCGGCTGGGCCGGCGTATCGACTGCCGAGTGCGTCACCGACGCGCTCGGAACCCACAAGAGGGACGGACACGCATGGCGTCTAGCTCCAAGAAGAAGACCACGATGAAGAAGCTCAACCGCGAGAACGCGGTCCGCGAGCGCCAGCTGCGCAAGCAGGAGAAGAAGGACGCGCGCAAGCAGGCGGCCGCGGACAACCCGGGCGGCCTCAGCGACACGCCCACCGACGAGTCCGCCGACGCCTGACCGCTGCCGACGGGACGCCCGAGCCGGCGGTCGCACCAACCGT
This sequence comes from Solirubrobacteraceae bacterium, assembly GCA_034664705.1. Lineage (GTDB taxonomy): Bacteria > Actinomycetota > Thermoleophilia > Solirubrobacterales > Solirubrobacteraceae > JAOPZW01. The sequence continues at coordinate 1,674 of JAXDHC010000162.1, read as the reverse complement.
CGGCGTCCTGGCGGTCGTCGCGGACGGCGCCGTCTCAGCGCGCCAGCCGCGCGCAGGCGATGCACAGGACGCTCTCCGGAGCGGCTTCGAGGCGCGCCGCGGCGATGGGCTCGCCGCACGCGTCGCACGTCCCGTAGGTGCCCTCTTCGAGCTTCTCCAGCGCGCGGACGACCCGCGCCTGGGAGATCTCCAGCCTGCCCCCGACGCCGACCTCCGTCAGGCGCCGCACCGCCTCGGTCGTCCCGTCGCCGACGCGCTTGCCGAAGCCGATCGAGCTTCCGCGCTCCGGCGGCGCCGCCATGCCGGCGAGCCGGGCGTCCAGCTCGTGCTGCCTGCGGCGCAGCGCTGCTGCGATGACTTCGAGATCGAGCTCCGCCATCCCGTGGTCGTACCCGCCGGGACGGTCCCGGACCCGGGCCTCGGCGGCGGGCCGGCTCGCCCTCGGACACTGCGCGCTCGACGTTTTCCGGGTCGGCCGCACGCACCGGTCGCCGCCCCGCGCGGGGTGGGCGAGCGCGAACGAGCGCCCGGCGCCTTTTTTTGCGAGTCGGACTCTGCAAAAGTCCCCGGGATGGACAGGCCGCCCGCCGCCGCGCCCGACGACCCCCTCGCCAACCCGACGCGCGCGCGCCTGTTCGCCCTCCTGGACGAGCTCAAGCGCCCGGCCTCCGCGCATGAGCTCGCGGCGTCGCTGGGGCTGCATCGCACCGGGGTGCGCGTGCACCTCGAGCGCCTCGAGCTGGCGAGGCTCGTGGAGCGCCGGCGCGCGCCCCAGCCGCGCGGCCGCCCGCGCGACGCCTGGTCGATCAGCCCCGCCGCCGAGCCCGGAGGCGAACGCCCCGACGCCTACGCCGAGCTCGCGGGCTGGCTGGCCGGCGCGATCCCCGCCGGCGCGGGTCGCCTGCGCGAGATGGAGACCGCCGGTCGCAGCGTGGGGCGTCGGCTGGCCGCCGGCGGCGATCTGGCCCTTCCGCTCGAGCACCGCATCCAGGCCGTCCTGGCCGCGCTCGGCTTCCAGCCGCGCGTGCACCGGGAGGACGCGGGCGCCGTGCGGTTCGAGCTGCGCAACTGCCCCTACCGCGACGCCGCGCGCGCCAACCAGCCGGCGATCTGCACGCTGCACCGCGGGCTGACGCAGGGGCTCCTCGACACGCTGCAGCCGAACGCGCGCCTGCGCGCCTTCGTACCGCGCGATCCCGAACGGGCCGGCTGTCTGATCGACATCGAGCAGCCGCCGGCGGCCCGGCCGTGAGCGCGCTCGAGCGCCTGGAGGGCGAGGCCGTCGAGGTCGCGCTGGTCGCCGGCACCGACCACGCGGTCATCGTCGCCGACCCCGACGGCGTCATCCGCTTCTGGAACCCGGCGGCCGTGACGCTGTTCGGCTACACGCGCGAGCAGGCGATCGGGCGCGACCTGGACATCATCATCCCCGAGAAGCTCCGCGAGCGGCACTGGGACGGGTACCGGCGCGTCATGCAGACCGGCCGGACCGAGTACGCGGGCCGCACGCTCGCGGTTCCCGCGATGCGGCACGACGGCACGCGGATCTCCGTCGAGTTCACGGTGACGCTGCTGCGCGACACGACCGGCGCGATCCTCGGCATCGCGGCGATCCTGCGCGACGTCAGCGCCGCCTGGGAAGAGCGGCGCGCGCTGCAGCGGCGGATCGCGGAC
>JAXDHC010000161.1:0-3368 GCA_034664705.1 Solirubrobacteraceae bacterium | reverse complement strand
GCCCGCGCCTCGGGCGGCAGCGGCACGCGCTCGTGGAAGACGCGCTCGTGGCGCTTGAGCGGCAGGTCGCGCAGCCGCAGCTCGGGCGCCGCGCCCAGCGCCGTCTGGACCTCGCGCACGCGCGCGTCGATCGTCTCGTCGCCGAGCGCGCGCGCCACCGACACGCGATGGTGGCCGTCCTTGACGAAGTGCAGCTCGCCGATGCGGAAGACGTCGATCGGCGGCATCGCCTCGCCGCGGCGGCGCGCGGCCGCGATCCGCTCCCAGCGGGTGCGCAGCCCGGGCGACACGGGGCGAAACGCGCGGTCGAAGTCGCCGGGGCGGCGGTCGACGGTGCCGACGACCGAATCGAGCCGGATGGACTGCACGCCGAGGTCGCGCTCGCCGCGGCGGCCGAGCGCCTGCGCGACCTCCTCGAACGGCAGCATCACCGACACGTCGTCGGGCTCCGAGCGCAGACGCGAGGCGATGCTCGCCAGCGCGCGCCGGCGGCGCTCGCGCGCGAACGCCGACCGCGCGTCCTCGTGCGGCATCCCCGTGCTCACGCGCCGGACCCGATGCCGACCGCGGACCGCTGGTCGGCCGGCCATCCGAGGCGCAGCAGGACCGCCTCGCTGGGCCCCAGCGAGAGCACGCCGAGGTCGACGGCGCCGTCCGGCCGGTCCGGGTCGCTGGAGATGATGAGCTCCGCGCGCCCGCGCAGGTCGCCCGGCAGCTCGGCGGCCACCGGCACGCCCGCGAAGTTCACGGCGGCCAGGAGCCGGTCGCCGTCGGCCTCGCGCAGCCAGGCGAGCACGTCGTCGCCGGCGTCGAGCGAGCGCTGCGCGCCCGTCTGCAGGGCCGGGGTCGCGGCCCGCAGCGCGGCCAGGCGGCGGGTCAGGCTCAGCGTCGAGCGCGGATCGCCGGCCTGGGTCTCGACGTTGAGCGCCTCCGCCTCGGCGACGATCGGCAGCCACGGCTCCCCGGTCGTGAAGCCGGCGCCCGGGCCGGCCGCCGACGGCGGGCGCCAGGGGATCGGCGCGCGCTCGGGGTCGCGCCCGTCGACGTCGACGACGCGCTCCGGCGGGACCTCCGCGTCCGGGAGCCCGAGCTCCTCGCCCTGGTAGACGAACGGCGTGCCGCGCAGCGCGTAGAGCATGAGCGCGACCGCGCGCGACCGCTGCCGGCCGTGGCCGTCGTGGTCGAAGCGGCTCGCCACCCGCGACAGGTCGTGGTTCGACAGGAACCAGGCCGGCCACGCGGTGTCCTTCGCCAGCGCCTCGAAGTCGTCGATCGACGTGCGGTACGCCTCCGCGTCCCACGGCAGCTCGACGAAGACGAAGTTGTGCGCGAGGTGCAGCTGGTCGCCGGTGTTGAGGTACTCGACGACCCGGTGGAGGTCCTGCAGGGCAACCTCGCCGACGAGCATCCGGTCGGGGTACTCGTCGATCACGCGCCGGATGCCGCGGATGCGGTCGGGCATCGTGTCCCAGTCCTCGTCGTGGGGCCGCGCGGCGCCGGCGTTGTCGCGCAGGCGCGGGTCCTTCGCGATGCGGTGGATCGCGTCCAGGCGGAAGCCGTCGACGCCGCGATCGAGCCAGAAGCGAAGGACGTCGTGCATCGCCGCCACGACCTCGGGGTTGTCCCAGTTGAGGTCCGGCTGCTCGGCCATGAACGAGTGCAGGTACCACTGGCCGGTGCGCTCGTCGAACGTCCACGCCGGCCCGACGGCCTCGAAGATCGACGGCCAGTCGTTGGGCGGCCCGCCGTCCGGCGCGCCGTCGCGCCAGACGTACCAGTCGCGCCTGGGGTCGTCGCGGCTGGAGCGCGACGCGCCAAACCAGGCGTGCTGGTCGGAGCTGTGGTTCGGCACCCAGTCGACGATCACCCGGATCCCGGCCGCGTGCGCCTCGGAGACGAGCCGGTCGAAGTCGGCCAGCGTGCCGAACACCGGGTCGACGTCGCAGTAGTCGGCGACGTCGTAGCCGAAGTCGGCCATCGGCGAGCGGTAGAACGGCGACAGCCAGATCGCCTCGACGGCGAGCTGCGCGAGGTGGTCCATGTGCGCGGCCACGCCGGCCAGATCGCCCACGCCGTCGCCGTTGGCGTCGGCGAACGAGCGTGGGTAGATCTGGTAGATGGCGCCGCGCTGCCACCAGGCCGGTCCGGCCGTCATGCCGTCGCGGTCGGGGACCGGCGCGCCTATGCGCGGCGGGTCAGCGAGTGGCCGTCGGCGGGGTCGAAGAGGTGCAGCTTGCGCACGTCGAGCCACAGCTTCGCGCGCTCGCCCGCGCGCACGGAGCTCTGGGCGTCGACCCGGGCGACCGCGTGCCCGCTCGCGCCGCTCTGCGGCACGTCGCTGGTCCCGGCGTCCTCCTGCAACTCGCGCAGCTCGTCGGACTGCAGGCTCTGGCCCTGCTCGAAGTCGAAGTGCGCGTAGATCTCCGCGCCCATCGACTCCGTCAGCTCGATCGGCGCGTCAAACGTCCACCCCTCATGCTCGGCGGGCGCGAACGTCGCGTCCTCGAAATCCTCCGGGCGCACCCCGACGACGACCTCGCGCCTGCCGGTCCCGTGCTGCTCCAGCGCCCGGCGGACCTCCTCGTGCAGCGGGATGTCGCCCATCGGGGCGTGCACGACGTCGCCGTCGACCGAACCCGTAAAGAAATTCATCGCCGGCGAGCCGATGAACCCCGCCACGAAGATGTTCCTCGGATGGTCATACAGCACCCGCGGCGAATCGACCTGCTGCAGGATCCCCGCCCGCATGACCGCCACACGGTCACCGAGCGTCATCGCCTCGGTCTGATCGTGCGTCACGTACACCGTCGTGGTCTCCAGACGCTGCTGCAGACGCGACACCGCCGCGCGCATCTCCACGCGCAGCTTCGCGTCGAGATTCGACAGCGGCTCATCCATCAAAAACGCCTTCGGCTCGCGCACGATCGCGCGGCCCATCGCCACCCGCTGGCGCTGACCGCCGGACAAGTTGGCCGGCTTGCGATCGAGATGCGGCTCGAGATCGAGGATCTTCGCCGCCTCATCGACACGGCGACTGATCTCACCCTGATCGGTCTTACGCAACTTCAGCGCGAAACCCATGTTCTCGCGCACCGTCATGTGCGGATACAGCGCGTAATTCTGAAAGACCATCGCGATATCGCGGTCCTTCGGCGCCAACTCGTTGACGACCTCCCCACCGATCTTCAAATCACCCTCAGAGATGTCCTCCAACCCCGCGATCATCCGCAGCGCCGTCGACTTCCCGCAACCCGACGGGCCCACCAGAATCATCAACTCCCCATCACGGATCTCCAGGCTCATGTGCTTGACGGCCTCAAACCCATCCGGATACCGCTTGACGACATCGTCGAACTCGATCTCAGCCA
>JAXDHC010000160.1:0-6744 GCA_034664705.1 Solirubrobacteraceae bacterium | reverse complement strand
TCACCTCCGGCGGGTTCTTCGCCGAGCCGGTGATCGCGCTCGGCACCGACGAGCAGAAGGAGCGCTGGGTGCGCCCGCTGACGAGCGAGCGGCCGCCCATGACCTCGCTCGCGACGACCGAGCCGGGCGCCGGGTCCGATGCCGCGTCGATCCGGACGACCGCGCGCCGCGTCGCCGGCGGCTACGTCCTCGACGGCCAGAAGACGTGGATCTCCAACGGCGGCGTCGCGGAGCTCTACGTCGTCTTCGCCACGGTCGAGCCCGGGTCCGGCCACCGCGGGATCACGGCGTTCCTCCTGCACCGCGACGACGAGGGCCTGTCCTTCGGGACGCCGATGCGCAAGATGGGCCAGCGGGCGATCGTGAACACCGAGCTGTTCCTCGCGGACTGCTTCGTCGCCGAGGACCGGCGCCTCGGGGAGGAGGGCGACGGCTTCCGCGGCCTCATGCGCACGTTCGACCGCTCGCGGGTGACGCTCGCCGCGTCGGCGACGGGGCTGGCCCGCGCGGCCCTGGAGTACGCGGTGCAGTACGCGCGCGAGCGCGTGCAGTTCGGAAAGCCGATCGCCGAGCACCAGGCCGTCGCCTTCCGCCTCGCCGACATGGCACTGCGCGTCGATGCGTCGCGCCTGCTCACGTGGCGCGCGGCGCGCCTGCTGGACGCCGGCGGGCGCGCGACGACGGAGGCCGCGATGGCCAAGCTCCACGCGTCCGAGACGGCGATGTTCTGCACCTGGGCCGCCGTGCAGACCCTCGGCGGCTGGGGCTACTCGCGCGAGTACCCGGTCGAGAAGTGGATGCGCGACGCCAAGCTCGAGGAGATCGAGGAGGGCACGTCGGACATCCAGCGGCTGATCATCTCGCGCGGGGTGCTACGCGACTGACTGCGCCGGATGCGGGGCGCGGGCCCGGGGGCGACGGCTCAGGCCGCGGCGAACAGGGCGAGGTCGGCGCTCTCTCCGGTGGCGATGCGGTCGGCGACCGCCCGGCCGGCGAGGTGGCCGAGGAGGTTGCCGTGGCCGGAGTAGCCGCCGAGCACGTGCAGCCCGGGGCGCCCGGGGACGGGCCCGGCGTGCGGGCGCCCGTCGCCCCCGTAGGCGACGACGCCGACCCAGCGGTGCGTCACGTCGGCGCCGGCGAGGCCGAGGTCGGCGGTGACGTAGCGCTCCAGGCGCGCCCAGATCGCCGGGCTGCCGTCCTCGCGGCTCGTGTAGGAGGCGTCGCCGTCGAGGTCGCTGAAGCCGCCGGCGAGGAGTCGCCCGTCCGGGCGCTGCTGGAAGTACTCGCGGCCCCATCGGGCGTACACGAGGCCGTCCGCCACGCGCTCGCGAAGCGGCGCGGTCGCGATCATGTGCAGCCGCCGGGCGCGCAGGCGGTCCGCGTAGCCGGGGACGAGCGCGGGCAGCGGGCCGTCGGCGGCGACGACGACGTCGCGGGCGCGGACCGTCCCGCCGGGCGTGCGCAGCTCCCCCTCGCCCGGCGCGGGGACCGGCCCCTGTACCGGGGAGCCCTCGCAGATCCGGACGCCCGCGCGCTCCGCCGCGCCGGCGAGCGCCCGCACCCAGCGGGCCGGGTGCAGCGCGCCGTCGTCCGGGGTCAGGCAGCCGGCCCGGCCGATGATCCGCAGGCGAGGCGGCAGCGCGTCCGGCTCGACGACCTCGGCCGGGAAGCCGTCCTCGCGCAGCGCGCCGGCGTGGCGCAGCACGTGGATCTCCTCCTCCGCCGACGCGGCGAGGCGCAGGCAGCCGACGCGGCGGACCGCGTCGGCGGCGCCGAGCTCGGCGGCGAGCGCGTAGACGTCCGCCTGCGCCTCGAGCGTCCGGGCGTACAGGCGCCGGGCGGCGGCCCGCCCGTAGCGCTCGCGCGCGTCGACGTGGAACGGCGCGGCGCCCGGCAGGAGGAAGCCGCCGTTGCGCCCGCTCGCCCCGCCGGCGACCGTGCGCGCCTCGAGCAGCATCGTGCGCAGGCCGTGCTCGGCGAGCCGGAGCGCGCAGGACACGCCGCCGACGCCGCCGCCCACGACGCACACGTCGACGTCCGACGGGCCGGCGAGCGGCGGGCGCGGCTCGTACGGGGCGTCGAGCCAGTAGGGCGTGCTCCCGGTCATCGCGTGCGTTGCCATGGCGAGACGATGAGGCTACGGCCCCGCGCGGCGTGGGGACGCCCCGTGCGCCAGCCGCTCCGGCCACGCCGGGGAGGAGTACGGTCTCCGGACGGAGGTGATTCCACCAGCCGTGGGGATGACGAGCGACACGGAGGCGGCGGACCGCGCCCGATTGCTCCAATACGTGGCCGACGCGATCGTCGAGGTCGACGACCGCTTCGTCGTCACGACGTGGAGCGCCGGCGCCGAGCGGCTCTACGGCTGGACGGCGCAGGAGGTCGTCGGCGGCGACGTCGGACGCGCCATCCGTCTGGGGCTGACCGACGCGCAGCGCACGGAGCTGCGCCGCCGGACGATCGAGGAGGGCCGCGTGCGGACCGAGGCGCTGGCGTTCCGGCGGGACGGCACGCCCGTCGACGTCGAGCTCGTCGAGGTCGCCCTCCGCGACGATGCCGGGGCGCTGACCGGTTTCCTCGGGATCCACCGCGCCATCGGCGAGCCCAAGCGCCTCGAGCGCGAGCAGGAGCGCCTCCCGGGGACCGTGCGGGATTCGCAACGCCACATCGAGAGGATCCTGGAGAGCATCACCGACGCGTTCGTGGCGGTCGACCGCGACTGGCGCTACACGTACGTCAACGACCGGGCGCTGCGCCGGATGCAGGACACGAAGGGCATCGCCCTGGCCCGTGAGGAGGTCGTCGGGCGGAGCATGTGGGAGATGTTCCCGGAGGCGGTCGGCACCGAGGCGGACCGCCGGTACCGGCAGGCGATGCGCGAGCGCCGCGCGGTCGCCTTCGAGACCTACTTCGAGCACAGCGGCGAGTGGATCGAGGCGCACGTCCATCCCTCGGGGCCCGGCCTGGCCATCTCCTACCGCGACGTCACGGCCTCGAGGGTCGCCGAGGTGGAGCAACGCGCCGCGGAGCGACGGACCGACGTGATCCTCGAGACCATGACCGACGCGTTCTACGCGGTCGATCGCGACTGGCGCCTGACGTACCTCAACGCGCGCGCGGTCCAGGCCTTCGCGGAGCTGCACGGTCGGCCCGCCACGCGCGAGGAGCTGCTCGGGCGCGGCCTCTGGGACGTCTTCCCCGCTGTGGTCGGCACGAGCGCGGACGAGCACTTCCACCGCGCCGTCCGCGACGGCGAGACCGTGGTCTTCGAGTTCCCCTACCCGGGCGGGGGGCCGTGTTTCGACGTGAACGCCTATCCGTCCGAGCACGGCCTGTCGGTCTACTTCCGCGACGTCAGCGAACGCAAGAGGGCCGAGCGGGAGCGCGAGACGCGGGCGCGCCGGCAGGCCCTGGTGGCCGATCTCGGGCTGCGGACCCTGGCCAGCGACGACCTGCCGGCCCTGATGCAGGACGCGGTTGTCGTCGTGGCCGAGACGCTCGATGCGGAGATGGTCGAGGTCGCCGAGGTGATGCCCGACGGCGACGCGCTGAGCCTGCGCGCCGGCGTCGGGTGGAGCCTCCGCTCGGTCGGCGACATGGTGGGATCGAGCGGCCGCGGCTCGATGGTGGGCTACACGATCGAGGCGCATGAGCCGGTCGTGTCGGCCGACCTGGCGACCGAGGAGCGCTTCCGGCTCTCGCCCGGTCTGGCCGAGGAGGGCACGGTGAGCGCGATGACCGTCGTGATTCCCGGTCACGACGAGCCCTATGGCGTGCTGGCCGCGTTCTCCCGGCGGCGCCGGACCTTCTCCGCCGACGACGTCGCCTTCCTGCAGGCCGTGGCCAACATCGTCGCGACGGCGGTCGAGCGCGCGCGGACCGAGGCGCGGATCGGCGAGGTCCGCGAGGCGGAGCGCAGCCGGATCGCGCGCGATCTGCACGACGAGGCGCTCCAGGACCTCACCTATGTCATCGCCCGGGCGGGCATCCCGGCGGGGGACGAGGTGGAGGCCGCCGATCGGCTGGAGCGGCTCCTTCCCGCGCTCACGCGCGTCGGCGAGCAGCTGCGCGGCGCGATCTACGACCTGCGCCTCGGCGGCGAGGAGGGGCGGGCGTTCCCCGAGCTGCTGCAGGCGCTCGTGGACGTCCACCGGGCGATGGCGGCGGACTGCGCGGTCGAGCTCGACCTCGGCGATGGGGTGCCGGCGCGTCCGCTCGGCGCCACCGGCACCGAGGTGCTGCGCATCCTCGGCGAGGCGCTCACCAATGCGCGCCGGCATGCCGGCGCCCGCCGCGTGGTCGTGCGGGTGTGGGGGTCGCCGCGCGCGCTGTGGGCGGAGGTCTCCGACGACGGCCGCGGCTTCGATCGCCTGGCGCCGTCGGCGACCACGGACGCGACCGGCATCCGCGGGATGCGCGAGCGTGCCGTGCTGGTCGACGGGCATCTGGTCATCCGAGGCGAAGCGGGAGTCGGGACGACGGTCCGCCTCGAGGTCCCGCTCGCCACGGACGGCGACGACGGCCCCGAGCAGGTGCGCGTCCTGCTGGTCGAGGACCACGCGGCCGTCCGTGAGGCGATGGCGTCGGCGTTCGAGCGTGACGCGGGCCTTCGCATCGTGGGGCAGGCGTCGTCGCTGCGCGAGGCGCGCGCGCTGCTCGGCGACGTCGACGTGGCCGTGCTCGACCTGGGGCTGCCCGATGGATACGGGGCGGACCTGATCCCGGAGCTGCGACACGTCAACCCGCGCGCGCAGGCGCTCGTCCTCAGCGCGACGCTCGATCGAGCCGACGTCGCCCGTGCCGTCGAGCGCGGGGCGGCCGGCGTGCTCAACAAGACCGCCGGCTTCGACGAGGTCGTCGACGCCGTGCGCCGTGCCCATGCCGGGGAGACGCTGCTCTCGCTCGAGGAGATCCTCGACCTGCTGCGCGACGCCGGCCGCCGGCGGGAGCGCGAGCACGCCGACCGCCAGGCGATCGCGCAGCTCACCGCCCGCGAGCGGGAGGTCCTCCAGGGCCTCGCCGACGGGCTGAACAGCCAGCAGATCGCCGACCGCCTGTTCATCTCCATCCGCACCGAGCGCAACCACATCGCCAACATCCTGGCCAAGCTCGGCGTGCACTCCCAGCTGCAGGCGCTCGTGCTGGCGCTCCGCTACGACGTCATCGAGATCCGGTAGCCGGACCGGAGAGCGACCGCCCCCGCGCGCCGGCCACGTAGCCGCGCAGGAACGCGCGTCCCTCCGCGGTGGTCGTGCAGCCGGGCGCCGCCTCGTCTCCGCGGGTCGCGGCCGCGAACCCGGCGTCGTAGGCGCGGCGGATGCGCTCGTCGGGGACCGGGGCCGGCGTGGGCTCCTCCCCGTCCGCGCGGTGCCTCTCGTCTCCGAGCGGTGCCATCGAGCATGTGACTACCCGTTCGACGCGGCGATGATCTCCGCGCGGACGCTCTCGAGCCGCCGCGCGGGAGCGCCGAGCCCGTCGATCCGGTCCAGCTGCGCGCCCAGGCGCTCCGAGCGCCACTCCGCGGCGAGGAGCGCGAGCGCCGAGTCGAGCATGAGCACGTGGTGGTCGAGGATCGTCCGCAGCGTGGCCGTGTGGCGGTCCATGGCGGCGTCGCCGGACGACGGCAGCGCCTCGCGCAGCGCGACGAACCGGCCGATCAGGTCGCCGCACGGGGGCGCGACCGCGCCGAGGTCGCGCTCGTCGCGCAGCTCGATCAGCCGTTCCTCGGCGGCGTCCTGCAGGATGAGCGCCTCCGCGACGATGCGCCGGAGCGCGCTCCAGGCCGCCGCGCGCGCCGCGTCGTGGCGCGCGGCGCCGAGGTCGTCGGCGACGACGACGACCGAGCTCACGCTCGCGCCGGACGGCGCGGACGAGGGCGCCTGGCGGGAGGCGTCGGCGGAGCGGCGAGGGCGGCGGCGTCTGATCATGCAGCGGGTCCGGGACGGCTTCCGACTGTAGCGCCGCGCCTGTGCGGCCAGGCCTCGCGCGATCCTCAGCCGACGCTCAGGAAGCTCTCGCGCGCCTGCCAGGCCGCGGCGAGATCGTGTCGGCGTCACCACCCGAGCCAGGAGGCACGTTCATGGCCGATCGATCCCGACGCAGGCGCGTCCTCGTCGTCTCCAACGAGACGGTGCAGGCCGAGATCCTCCGCGACACGATCGCGGAGCACGGACACGAGAACGAGGTGCTCGTCGTCGCCCCCGCGCTGAACCGCCGGCTGCGCCACTGGACCTCCGACGAGGACCGGGCCCGCCGGGAGGCCGGGGCGCGCCTCGCCGGATGCCTGGCCGGCCTGCGGGACGCCGGCGTCCGCGCCGACGGCTGGGTCGGCGACGCCGACCCGCTGCTGGCGATCGCCGACGCGCTCGCCGTCTTTCCGGCCGACGAGCTGCTCGTCGCGACGCACCCCGAGGAGCGCTCGAACTGGCTCGCGCACGACCTCGTCGCCCGTGCCTGCGCCCGCTTCTCGCTTCCGGTCGTCCACCTCGTCGTCGAGGACGCCGGCGTCCGCGTGCGCGTGCCGGCGGCCGCGTGAGCGCGGCGCCCGGCCGGTCCTCCGGGCCGCTTCGCACCGGTCACCGGGGCGTCGCGTCACGGCGTCCCGGCGCTCGCGCAGCTCGAGTGTCGAGTCCGCCCGCATGACGCCCGAGGTCGAGGCTCATCGTGACGGGCCCACGCATGGCGCCGGCGCATCGACGGTCGGGCGCGACATGCGCGTTCACCGCCTGTTCATCCGGCGGTCAC
>JAXDHC010000159.1:0-10449 GCA_034664705.1 Solirubrobacteraceae bacterium | reverse complement strand
CAATTCCGTCACGGCGTTCCGGCGCTGCGCGGGCTGGGCTGGGCGGAATTGCCCAGAGCCGGAGATGGGACTCGAACCCACGACCCACGCTTTACAAGAGCGTTGCTCTACCAGCTGAGCTACTCCGGCCGGGTGCGCCCGAGTGTAGGGCGTGGCGCCGGGCCGGCGAGGCGATCGGGGCGGCCCGCCGGGACCCGCGGCGAGCGGTCAGCCGCCGCCCATCGGCATGGTGAGGATCACCATGTCGGCGTCCGGCGGCAGCTCGTCGACGGGCTCGTTGCGCCCGCCGTCGCCGCTCACGGCGACGTAGCCCGCGTCGACCTCGCGCCGCAGCGCCTCCGCGGCGGTCCGCACCGATTCCGGGTCCGATGGCGACCACTCGGTGACGACCTCGTCGCCGCCGATCGTCCTGCGTACGAGCTTGCCCATGCGCTGCAACCTACCCGTCGAGTGCCCGGAGCCGCATCCTGGTCGCGTGCCCGTCCTTCGCGCCGGCCCGAGCACGGCTCGCAGCCGAAGCGCGTGTCCGGCGGCGTTCCGGCCCACGACGTCGGCCCGCAGGAGCGCCGGGCTAGCCGCCCGCGGCCCCCACCGCGTGCTCGATGTCGCCATGTCCGTTCGACGAGAACGCGTGTGCGAAGGGCTCCGGCGGCGGGTTGAGGCGCCGCTCGAGCTCGCCGAGCACGGCGCCGAAGACCAGATGGCGCCAGGTGGCCTGGGCGAAGGCCCGGGGGTTGCCGCCGAAGGGCGGCAGCTCGTCGCGCGCCGGGTGGGCGCGGTCGGCGAGCACCGTGAGGGGCCAGGCGGTCACGTGCTCGGCCAATCCGGCGGCCGGGCCGCGCGCCCACGCGGGCAGCGGGATGCGGCCGGCGACGTTGGCGTAGGCGGCGCCGAAGAGCGCACCGTTGGCGACGTGCATGGCGAGCCCGAGCGGCCGCCAGACCCGCCCGCGGGTCACCGCCTTGCCGAGCAGCTCCTCGTCGAGGTACGGCACGCCGAAGACGCGAACGTCGAGCGGCGACTGCGCCGCCCACACCGCCGCGGCGACCGAGCCGGCGACGGCGCCGCGCACGGTTCGTTTCACGTCGACACCCATGAGTGTCGAGGAACTGTAACCGTGCTCGCGAGGGTTCGTATGGCTCACCATGGACCGCGAGGCCACGCTCGACCGGGCGCGCGAGCGGGGCGTGAGCCCCGTCGTCTACTGGGCCTCGCGCGCGATCCTGCAGCCCTTCTTCCGCCTCTACTTCGGCCTGAAGCGCCTCGGGCGGGAGCACATCCCGGCGGCCGGCCCGGCCATTCTCGCCTGCAACCACCGCTCGTTCCTGGATCCGTTCGTCATCGCCGTCATGGCGCGCCGGCCGATCTACTTCGTCGCGAAGAAGGAGCTGTTCCTCTTCCATCCGGTCGTGTCGTGGTACCTCAGCGCCCTCGGCGCGTTCCCCATCGACCGGGGCGCGTCGGACCAGGACGCGATGGCCACCGCGAAGGCGATCCTTGCGCGCGGCGACATCGTGCTCATGTTCCCCGAGGGCACGCGCGTGCGCCCGGGTGGGCTCGGTCGGCCGAAGCGCGGCGTCGGGCGGCTGGCGCTCCAGAGCGGCGCGCCAGTCGTGCCGGTCGCGGTGATCGGCACCGAAGCGGTCCGCCGCGGGTGGCGCATCCGCCCGCACAAGGTGCAGATCCGGGCCGGACGCCCGATGACCTTCCCGCGCGTGGAGGCGCCCTCGCCGTCGCTCGCCAGCGCGGTCACCGACCGGATCTGGCCGTCCGTCCAGCTGCAGTGGGACTGGCTCTGCCTCGTCGCCGGCCGTCCCGCGCCAGGCAATCCGTCAGATGCCGTCCCCGCCCCGACCCGGACGCGGCCGTCCCGGGCCGCCTGAGTAGGCTGGCATGCGTGGACAAGGCGGAGATCGACCGGCAGTTCTCGGACCTCTACCGGACCCATCTGCGCGACGTCTACTCCTATGCGTACTACCGGGTGGGGAACCATCACGACGCGGAGGACCTGACCGAGCAGACGTTCCTGCAGGCCTACCGGCACTTCGAGCGGGCAGTCCGCGAGTCCGACGGCAGGCCGCTGCGCCCGTGGCTGATCCGCATCGCGCACAACCTCGCAGCGAACCTCTATCGGGACCGGGCGCGCCGGCCGCAGACGCCGATCGACGACACGACGATGCTGTCGGCGACGCACACGACGGAGGACCTCGTGGAGGGGCGCGACGAGCTGTCGCGAATCCTCGAGGGGATCGCGGAGCTGCCGGACGATCGGCGAGAGGCGCTGATCATGCGCTTCGCGCTGGGCATGGACAACCGCGAGATCGCGCGGGCCATGGGGCGCAGCGACGGGGCGACCAAGGTGTTGATCCATCGAGCGATACGACAGCTCGAGGAGATCGTCGCAGTACGCCAGTCAGGGAGGCGCTGAGATGAGCGATCAGGCAGCCGGGGACTTCGAGGACATCATCCGCCGCGCGCTGGCGCCCGTCGATCCGCCCGAGGACCTGCCGATGCGCGTCGAGTCGACGCTGCGCAGCCTCACCGAGATGGCCGCGGACGAGCTCGAGGGCTGGGAGCTCGCCTCGATGCGCGACCCGCGCAACTGGGTGCGCCCGGTCGCGGCCCTGGCGGTCGGCACGGCGGCCGGCGCCGGGCTCCTCGTCCTGCGCATGCGCCATCAGCACCGCCGGCAGCGCAGCGTCCGCGTGGCGGCCGACGAGGTGCGGCGCCTCGTGCGCCGCTGATCCGAGCCGGCGCTCCCGGCGTATGGTCGGTCTGGGATGTCCCTGTCGACCCTTGCCGACGAAGACCTCATGCAGCTGGTGCGGCGCGGCGACACGCTGGCCTTCGAGGTCGTCTACGAGCGCCACGCGACCGCGGCGTTCTCGCTCGCCTACCGCATGACGGGAACCCGCAACGTGGCCGAGGACGTCGTGCAGGAGGCGTTCCTGAGCCTGTGGCGCTCCGGGGCCCGCTACGACCGCGCGCGCGGCTCCGTGCGCACCTGGGTGCTCGGGATCGTCCACAACCGCGCGATCGACGCGCTGCGCCGCTCGACGGTCCACGATCGCCGGCGCGCGAGCGACGAGGGGCTCGACGAGCGCCTGGACTCCGGCGAGCGCACCGACGTCGAGGCCGCGCGCCGCGACGAGGCGCGCGAGGTGCGCAGCGCGCTGCGCACGCTGCCGGCCGAGCAGAGCCGCGTGATCGAGCTCGCGTACTTCGGCGGCTTCTCCCACACCGAGATCGCCTCGATGCTCGACACGCCGATCGGCACGGTGAAGGGGCGCATGCGGCTCGGCCTGCAGAAGATGCGCGGCGAGCTGAACGGGCTCGCGGAGGTGCTCGGATGAGCTGCGGGCACCGCGAGGACGTCGGCGCCTACGTGCTCGGCGCGCTCTCCGACGACGAGCACGGCGCGTTCATCGCCCACCTGCCCGGCTGCGAGCACTGCCGCGCCGAGGTCGACGAGCTCCAGATGGTGGCCGACACGCTGCCGCTCACCGCGGCGCAGACGGCGCCGCCGCCCGAGCTCAAGCAACGCATCATGGCGGTCGTGCGCGCCGAGGCCGAGGTGCTGGAGGCCTCGGGCGCCGCGGCGGACGTCCCGGCCGCCCAGCCGGGGCGGTCGCGGGCGCCCGCCCCGGAGCCCTCCACGCCGGCGCCGCGCGAGCGCCGGCGTCCGCGGGAGCGCGGCTGGTGGCGGCGCTCGCTCTCGCTGCGCCCGTTCCCCGTGGCCATCGCCGCGGCGCTGCTGATCGCCCTCGGCGTGAGCGCCGGCGTGCTGCTGTCCGGCGGCGAGGAGCGCGGCCGCGCCGTGCCCGCCACCGTGGTCCTGCCGTCGGCGCCGTCGGCCCGGGCGTCGCTGCTCGTCGGCGGCGACCGCGCGACCCTCCAGGTCCGCGGCTTCCCGCCGCCGCCGCGTGGCCGCATCTACCAGGTGTGGCTGAAGCGGCCGGGCCGCCCGCCCGCGCCCACGACCGCGCTCTTCTCCGTCCGCGACGGCGACGCGACCGTGCCGGTGCCCGGCAGCGTGCGCGGGGTCGAGCAGGTGCTCGTCACCGCCGAGCCCGACGGCGGCAGCCGCACGCCGACGCGCGACCCGATCATCATCGCCCAGCCGGCCTGAGGATCCGGCGAGCGGGTCGCGGTCTCCTTGTACCGTTCATCGGCGACATGGACGCCGCCGCGGCCGGAACCGCCACCCAGACCTGCTACCGCCACCCCAACCGGGCGACCGGCGTCTCGTGCTCGAACTGCGCGCGCCCGATCTGCCCGGACTGCATGACCCCGACCTCGGTCGGCATGCGGTGCCCGGAGTGCGCCAAGCAGAAGACGAAGGTCCGCACCGCGCGGACGTTGCAGAAGGACCCGCGCGTGACGGTCGGCATCATCATCGTCTGCGTCGTCCTGGCGCTCGGCGGCGGCTCGCTGGGCTTCGGCGGCGGGGGCGGCGGCCGCCTGACCGCGGACTTCGCGCTCTGGGGCCCCGGCGTCGCCGACGGCGAGTACTGGCGGCTCATCACGGGCGGCTTCCTGCACGCGGGCCTGCTGCACATCCTCTTCAACATGTACCTGCTGTGGATCCTCGGGCAGATGCTCGAGACCACGCTGGGTTCCGGGCGCTTCGCCGCGCTCTATGTCACCGCGCTGCTGTGGGGCTCCTTCGGCGCGCTGCTCCTCACGCCCGACGCCCACACCGTCGGCGCCTCGGGCGCCGTGTTCGGCCTCATGGGCGCCGCCGCGGTCGAGCTCCGGGCCCGCGGGATCAACCCGTTCCAGACCGACATCGGGATGCTCATCATCTTCAACCTCGGTCTGTCGTTCGTGCTCTCGGGCATCTCGATCGGGGGCCACATCGGCGGCCTGATCGGCGGCGCGCTGGCGGGCGTGGCGCTCGGCTACGCCGATCGGCACCGCAGCCGCGTCCTCGGCTACGCGGCGTGCGGCGCGCTGATGGTCGTCGCCGTGATCGGCTCGATCGTCGCCGCGAGCGGCAGCGGCTTCGGCGCGTAGCGCGCGGCGCTCAGAGCTCGATGTCGTAGACCGCGGCGGGGGCCTCGGGCACGAGGTCCGGGTGCAGCACGTGGGCGAGCAGCTCGAGGCCGTCGACGAGGCGCGGCCCGGGCCGCGAGAAGTAGGCCGACGCGTCGAGGGCCACGGTCCGCCGCGCGCCGATGCGCGCGAGCGGCTCGGCGAAGCGCAGCGCCTCGTCGCGCGAGCGCTCGGCGTCGTAGCCGCACGGGATCGCGAGGACGACCTCCGGCTGCGCGGCGGCGACGAGCTCCCACGTGGACTCCTCGGAGTGCTCGCCGGCGAAGCCGAGGACGTCGTGGCCGCCGGCGAGCTCGATGAGCTGCGGGGTCCAGTGGCCGGCGATGAACACCGGGTCGAACCACTCGATCGCCGCGACGGCGACCCGCGGCGCGTCCTTGACGGCGATCCGCACGCGATCGACGCGGGCGCGCTGGCGCGTGACGAGGTCGAGCGCGGCGTCGCGCGCGCCGGTGGCCTGGGCGATCGTGCGGATGTCGCCCATGGCCTCGCCGAGCGTCGTGGGGTCCAGCGCGATGACCTTCGGCGTGCTCGGGATCCGCTCGGCGACCTTGACGACGTCGTCGTAGGAGACCGCGCACACCGCGCACAGCTCCTGGGTGACGATGAGGTCGGGCCGAAGCTCGGTCAGGCGAGGCTCGTCGAGCTCGTAGATCGCCCTGCCCTCCTGCGTGCGCTCGCGCACGGCGGCGTCGATCTCGCCCGCGCTGAGGCCGGGCGGGAGGACGTCGCGGGTGACCTGCGGCAACCGTCTGGCGTCGCTGGGAAAATCGCACTCGTGCGTGACGGCGACGACGTCGTCGCCCAGCCCGAGCGCGAACAGCAGCTCGGTGGCGTGGGGCACGAGGCTGACGATCCGCATCTTCCGAGGGGACAGGGTATGGCACGGCTGGGCGACGACGAGATCGGCGAACGCCTCCAGGGAACCGACTGGCGCCGCGACGGCGACCACATCGTCCGCGACCTCGAGTTCGGCGACTTCGCCGAGGCGATGGCGTTCGTCAACCGCGTCGCCGATGCCGCCGAGACGGCCAACCACCACCCCGACATCCTCGTCCACGGCTGGAACAAGGTGCGCCTCTCCGTGACCAACCACAGCGAGGGCGGCCTCACGGCGGCGGACTTCGACCTCGCGGGCACGGTTGACGGACTCCGCTGACGGGCAGGGCTGCTGCTAGCCTCCCGGACCGGCCCGTGCCCGACGATCTTCCTCGAAGTAGCGGCTCACACGCCGTTCGGCGATGACCGCCCTGCTGCTCATCGCGGTCATCGTGCTCGTCCTCGCGAACGGGTTCTTCGTCGCTGCCGAGTTCGCGCTCGTGCGCTCGCGCCGCTCGAAGCTCGAGGAGCTCGCGGCCGACGGCCAGGGCGCCGCCCGCCGCGTCATCAAGCAGGTCGACGAGATCAGCGAGTACCTGTCGGCCTGCCAGTTCGGCATCACGCTCGCCTCGCTCGGCATCGGCTTCCTCGGTGAGCCGGCGATCGCCGTCCTGGTGGAGCCGGTGTTCGGCAGCCTCTCGCACGGCGTCGCCGCGGCGCTCTCCATCGGCGTCGCCTACGTGCTGGTCACGGCCCTGCACATCACGGCGGGCGAGCAGGTCCCGAAGATCTTCGCGATCGTCAAGGCGGAGTCGGTCGCCGTCCGGGTGGCCCGGCCCCTGGACTGGTTCAACATCGCGATGCGCCCGTTCATCCACGTGTTGAACGCCGCGTCCAACGCGGTCCTGCGGCTGATGGGCATCAACCCGAACGCCGAGTTCTCCGAGAACCAGAGCCCCGAGGAGCTGCGCTTCCTCATCGCCCAGGCGCAGACCGGCGGTTCGCTGGACCCGGGCGAGGCGGGGATGCTGCAGGGCGTCTTCCACCTGCACGAGCAGGAGGCGCGCCAGGTCATGACGCCGATCCCGGCCGTGGTCACCGTGGACGTCTCCGAGGACGTGGAGACCGCGCTGCGGCGCTGCATCTCGTCGGGCCACACGCGGCTGCTCGTCACCGAGGACGAGAACCAGGACCGCGTGCGCGGCATCGTGCACTCCAACTCGCTGGCCCGTCAGCTCATGGCCGAGGGGCCGAACGCGTCGATCGAGTCGCTCGTGCGCGACGCGCCGATCGTGCCGGAGACCAAGCCGCTGGACGACCTGCTGGCCGACCTCCAGCGGCAGCGCTCCTCGATGGCCGTCGTCGTCGACGAGTACGGCCGCGTGGCCGGGATCGTCACGGTCGAGGACATCATCGAGGAGGTCGTCGGCGAGATCGCCGACGAGACCGACCCCGCCGGCGGCGAGATCCGGCGGCTCGCCAACGGGGACTGGTTCGTGCGCGGACACGTCGCGGTGACCGACCTGCTCGACTACGGCCTCGAGCTGCCGGTCGACACCGACGCCTACAACTCGGTCGGCGGCTTCGTGTTCGCCCAGCTCGGGCGGCTCCCCAAGCGCGGCGACACGATCACCGCCAACGGCTACTCGATCCGCGTCGAATCGGTGCGCGAGAACCGCATCGAGGCCGTCCGGATCCGGGAGCGGCGCGCCGTCGCGCCGCAGCCCGCCGAGTAGCCCGCGGGCCGACCCCGAACGACGATCGGCCCGCTCGCGGCGGGCCGATCGTGTACTTCTGGGAGGAGGTGCACTTGCGAGGTACGTTCGCAGGGGCATTCTCTGCCCGGTACCTCAAGCGCCCATAAAGGTTCGGTCAGGTCTTCTTCAGCGTTCCGCGCGCGGGCGCTCGTCGACCCGCCGGACCCACGCCTCCAGGCGGGGAAGCGCGCCCGCGATCGGGAGGTGGTCCATGAGGACGCGGTGGAACAGCTCGTCGTCGTCGGGATCGCGCAGCACGCCGTACTTGAGAAACGGGAACGCGCAGACGTCTGCGACGCCGAAGTCGTCGGCCATGAGGTGATCGCGACCCTGAAGGAGCGCCTCGAACCATGGCAGCCAGCGCCGCATCTCCGCGGCGTGGGCGTCGATCCGCGCCCGATCGGGCTCCGCGGCGAGCAGCTCGGCCTCCATGGCGTTCGGCGGCACCTTCCAGACCCGGTTGAACCACTCGACGAAGACGTCCACCTCGGCACGGCGCGTCGGGTCGCCCGGCCACAGCGGCGGGTCCGGCCGGTGCCGCTCGAGCCACGCGAGGATGCGCATCGAGTCGGCGATGACCTCGCCGTCGTCGGTCTCGAGCACGGGCACGAGGTCCTGACCGCTGAGCTCGCGGGCGGCCGAGCGGTCGTCCGGGTCGACGTCGACCCAGTCGACGGCGACGTCCTTGTGGGCCAGCGCGAGCGCCACGCGCTCGACGTTCGTGGAGAATGGGATTCGCAGGACGCGCATGGGGGCGGGCATTCTGGCAAGGAGAGGTGGCATGGGCGACGAGTTCCCCCGGTTCCGTGCGGCGGCCGTGCAGGCGGCGCCGGTCTTCCTCGACCGCGAGGCGACGCTCGACAAGGTCGCCGCCCTCGTCGCCGACGCGGCCGCGGGCGGCGCGGACCTCGTCGTGTTCGGCGAGTCCTTCGTGCCCGCCTTCCCGGTCTGGAACCTCGTCCTCGCGCCCATCGACCAGCACCGCCTCTTCCGCGCGCTGTACGAGAACGCGGTGCTCGTCCCGGGGCTCCAGACCGAGCGCCTCGCCGATCTCGCGCGCCGCCACGGCGTGCATCTCTCGATCGGGGTGACCGAGCGCAGCCCGGTCAGCATGGGCGCGCTCTACAACACCAACCTGCTGTTCGGGCCCGACGGCCGGCTGCTGAACCGCCACCGCAAGCTCGTCCCGACGTGGGCCGAGAAGCTCACGTGGGCCAACGGCGACGCCAGCCAGCTGCGCCCGGCGCAGACGGAGATCGGGCGGCTGGGCGCCCTGATCTGCGGCGAGAACACGAACACGCTCGCCCGCTACGCGCTGCTCGCGCAGGGCGAGCAGGTCCACCTCGCGAGCTACCCGCCGGCGTGGCCGTTCCGCCGCTCGGCGCCGTCGGCCAACTACGACCTGCGGCGGGCGATCGAGATCCGCTCGGCGGCGCACGCCTTCGAGGGCAAGGTGTGGAACGTCGTGGCCTCCGCGCTCCTCGACGAGCGCGCCATCGCGATCGTGGCCGACGGCGACGCGGGCGTCGCCGAGCTCCTGCGCTCGGCGCCTCGGCCGGTCTCGATGATCCTCGACCCCAACGGCGACGTCTGCGGCGAGCCGCTCGCCGGCGAGGAGGGCATCGTCTACGCCGAGATCGACATCGCCGCGTCGATCGAAGCCAAGCAGGCGCACGACATCGTCGGCTCCTACCAGCGCTTCGACCTCTTCTCGGTGGGGCTCGACCAGCGGCCCCAGCGGCCGATCGAGCTTCGCGGCGACGGGCTCGAGGACGGCGCTCGCGGGCGCGCGGAGGAGGCGGAGGCGTGGCCGCGCGAGGACGGCGAGGCGGGCGGGGACGGCCGCTGAGGCGGCCGCGATCGCTGGCTGATCGGCCAGTCAACGCGCTGTAGAGTCCGTTGGCGTCACCAGCGAGACCGGAGGATCGATGAGTCAGCAGGGCCGCGAGGTCGTCATCGTCGAAGCGGTGCGCACGCCGATCGGGCGCGGGCATCCGGAGAAGGGCTACTACAGGGACGTCCATCCGAACGACCTGCTGGGGCGCTGCTACACCGAGGTGCTCAGCCGCGCCGGGGTCGACGCCGCCGAGGTGGAGGACGTCATCGCCGGGTGCGTGCAGCAGTTCGGCGAGCAGGGGCTGAACGTCGCGCGCAACGCGTGGCTGCAGGAGGGGCTGCCGATCGAGGCCGCCGCGACCACGGTCGACCGCCAGTGCGGCTCCGCGCAGCAGGCCGTGAACTTCGGCGCCGCCCTGATCGCCGCCGGCATCCACGACGTCATCATCGGCTCGGGCGTCGAGCACGTGGGTCACCTCCCGTTCTCGGCGGGCGCGAAGGCCCAGCAGGAGTTCGGCAGCGCGTTCACGCCGAAGCTCATGGAGAAGCACAACCTCGTCGGTCAGGGCCTCGGCGCCGAGATGATCGCCGACAAGTGGGAGATCCCCCGCTCCGAGCTCGACGAGCTGGCGCTGCGCTCCCATCAGCTCGCTGCCAAGGCGACCGAGGAGGGCCGCTTCGAGCGCGAGACCCTGGCGTTCCAGGTCGACGGCGACACCTACGTCACCGACCAGGGGATCCGTCCGGACACGTCGCTCGAGGCGCTCGCCGCCCTGAAGCCCGTATTTCGCGAGGACGGCCGCGTGACGGCCGGCAACTCCTCGCAGATCTCCGACGGCGCCGCCGCGGTCCTGCTGATGTCACGCGAGAAGGCCGACGAGCTCGGCGTACGCCCGCGCGCGCGGATCGTCGACCAGACCACGGTCGGCGTCGACCCGGTGTCCATGCTGACCGGGCCGATCCCGGCGACGCAGAAGATCCT
>JAXDHC010000158.1:0-4576 GCA_034664705.1 Solirubrobacteraceae bacterium | reverse complement strand
CGGCTCGAGCGACACGTACAGCGTCGCGCCGCGCAGGTCGGCCTCGCCGCACGCGCCGATCGCGTTCACCTCGGCGTGGGGGCCGCCGTAGTCCTCGTGCCAGCCCTCCCCCAGCACCTCGCCGTCGCGGGCGACGACGGCCCCGACGACCGGGTTGGGACTCACGCGTCCCGTGCCCCGCTCGGCGAGCTCGATCGCCCGCGCGAGATGGCCGTGGTCGCTTTCGGTCCGCTGCACGCCGAAGAGTCTAGGACCCGCCGACGTTTGGCCTGCAGTCCCCACCTTTGAGGCGGTAGATCGTCATGTCCGGCCCGGGACGCGCGTAGGCGAGGGGGTAGTAGTCGAAGGACCAGTCGAAGTTGAACCCCACGGGCCCGGCCCCCGCGCGGTACGGCGAGGCGTGGAACGCGACGTCGGACCGGCGCTCGAGCTCGCGGTAGTAGGCGATCGCCCGCGGGACCTCCGCCGGCTCGGCCTCCGCGCGCCCGCGCTGCGTCGAGCCGACGACGACGTAGCAGTACCCCTCGCGCTCGTAGCGGTCGACGAGGCCGGGGAACAGCGTGCGCTCGAAGTCCTCGATGTTGACGATGCGCCCGTCGCCCGGGATCACCGATCCGTCGTTGGCGATGTTCGAGCGGCTCGTGGGGAACTTCACCCAGCGCGCCCCGTTGGCCGTGAGCGGATTCGGCCGGGCGATGTCGCTCGCCCACGCGTCGGGCACGACGGGCTCGACGACGATCTTCGTCTTCGGCGGGACGTGGGCGACGAGCCAGTCGCGCGCGAGGTTGCGGGTGTCCGGCCGCGACAGCACGAGGCCGTTGTGCATCGCGTAGACGGCGCCCTGGCCGAGGAGGAGCACGGCGCCCAGCGCGTAGAGGGTCGGGCGCAGCACCGGCGCGCGCCGGCCGGCGACCTGCGCGACGTGCACGATGGCCCACGCCGCCATGAGGCAGACGATCGGGAAGACCGGCAGGAGCCAGCGCCCGAAGAAGCGCTCCTGCGTGCCCATGAAGAGGATGTACAGGACGGGCGCGGGGATCAGGACGAGCGCCAGGCGGCGGTCCCGGACCAGCATGGCGAGCGCCCCCAGCGCGGCGGCGACGAGCGGCACCCAGCCGAGGCCCCACGTCAGCGTCCACAGGTAGTAGAGCTGCCCCGACTCCTGGGTCAGGCCGAGCTTGCCGGCCTCGTCCTCGGCCGCGGAGGACTGATGCTGCAGGCCGTCGCGGAAGGCGGCGAAGTCCAGGACGGCGTACGGGTTGGCGACGACGAACGCCGCGAGCGCGAGGACGCCCGCGAGCACGATCCCGCGCACCGCGACGCCGCGCCGGCCACGGCTCGCGAGCTGGATCGCCGTCGCCGCGAGCAGCGGCAGCAGCACGATGCCGCCGGTGTACTTCGTGGCGCACGCGAGCCCGAGCCCGGCGCCGGCGATCGCGTAGTCGAGCGTGCGCCCGCGGCGCAGCACGCCCGCCGTCCCCCAGAGCGACAGCGCGATCGGCGCCAGCGTCGGGACGTCGTTGAGCGCCAGGTGCGAGTAGAAGATCGGCAGGAACGCGACGGCTAGCAGGGCGGCCGCGAGCAGTCCGACGCGGCGGTCGACGAGGCGTGCGCCGGCGCAGTAGAGCAGCCAGACGGCGACGGTCCCGACGACCGCCGCGGTGACGCGCGCGACGACGAAGACCTCCGTCGGGTGCGTCGCATACGCGCTCGACACGCCCGCGCGACCGCCGAACCACACGGCGAAGACCGCGTGCAGCAGGTACGTGTAGGCGGGCGGGTTGACGAAGTAGTGCGGATGGAAGCCGTGGCCGAACAGGCCGATCGCGCCCGGCACGAAGTGCGCGTTCTCATCGGCGTTGTAGGCGTAGGGCAGCCCGTGGCCGATGCCCCACAGGCGCAGCCCGAGCGCGGCCGCGAGGACGACCGTGAGACCCAGCCACCACGGCCACCGCCGCCCGTCCCGATCCGGCGCCGAGCGCGGCGGCGGAGCCGGTCCGGGCGATGTCGGCGCCGTCTCAACAGCGGACATACGCCCCGTAGAACTCGGTGGCGGCGACGAACTCGAAGCCCGGCATCGGCAGCGAGTTCGCGGTGTCCTCGACGCTCGTGTCGTCGGCGGTGAAGCCCTGGCGCAGCAGCGACTGGCGGCTCGTCGCGTAGATCGCGACGCCGCGCGTGATGCGGCGGGCCTGCCGGCGGTCGCTGCGCGCGATCACGTCGCGCTCGCCGGCGTCGAGCAGCCAGCGCGTGTCGGGGATGAGCTTGTGGTTGGGCACCGACACGGGCCCGCACCGCCGGCCGGCCAGCACCCGCGGGTCGCGCAGCAGCCGCTCCAGCGAATCGTGCGAGTCGCCGCGGAAGCGCAGCTCGGTGTGGAACGTCGAGAAGTTCACGCGCGTCGCCGTGAAGAACACCCCGTAGAGGACGACCACGCCGGCGGCGATCGCCCACCACCGCCGCGCCCGCAGGCCGGGACGCAGCATCGTCCAGCCGGCCAGGGTCACGGCCGCGAAGACCATGACCATGAGCGACGGGACCAGCAGGTAGCGGTCGATGACCGACAGCCCGGCCAGGCCGACGAGCACGAACGTGCCCATGCCGATCACGAACATCGCCAGGGGCATGACGGCGCGCCGGGGCACGAGCCCGATGGCGAGCAGCAGCCCGAGGATGCCGGCGTAGAACACCGGCACCTTGTCGAGGTTCTTCAGGAACTCGACGGTCGCCGTCGGGATCTCCGTGAGCCCGCGCTGGCGGCCGAGCTCCTCGGCCAGCCCGCTCGTGTGCGTGAGCGAGAACAGCGGGTGGCCCGTGACGATCCAGTCGGTCGTCCACCAGACGATGGGCCCGACCCAGGTGAGGACGGCGTAGCGGATCCGGTGCGGCCAGTCGGCCGGGACGACGCACCACAGGAAGTAGAGGCCGCTGAGCAGCCACGCCTCTGGGCGCAGCAGGCCGGCGGCCGCGAGGAGCACGAAGATCGCCCCGCCGCGCCGCGGGCGCTCGGATTCGAGCGCGGCCGCCCACACGATCAGGGCGAGGTACGGGATGTCGATGTACGCGCGCGCCGCGAGGAACGGGAAGTCGAAGCGCGAGCACAGCAGGGCCGCCGCGGTGAGCCCGACGACCAGCCCGAACGACGCGCGCGCGAGCCGGTACAGCCCGGCGGCGAGGACGACGAACGACGCCAGCGTGGCCCCGACCATGATGCGGTCGGCGCCGTCGCCCACGAGCGACAGGAGCGCCCCGAAGACGATCGCCAGCGGATGCTGGGTGGGCGCGCGGTAGGCGTCGAAGCTCGGCAGCGTGCCGTCGAGCACCTCGCGTCCCCAGAGCAGCGAGTAGTACGAGTCGTAGTTCGGGAACGTCGGGTAGACGACGAAGCCGATGAGCGTCCCGAGGCTCAGCGCGGCCAGCGCGAGGCCGGGCCACGGGATCGGCCGCCGGCGCCGGGCGGAGGAGTCGGCCGGGCCCGGGCGGGGCCGGGTGAGCGTCGCACTAGCCATCAAGGACTCGCCCGGTGAGTGTACGGCGGCCGGTGGTCGCCGGACGCCGCCCGGGGGTCGTACAGTGGACGCTGGCCCACGCCCGCACCGTGGCCGCCGTCCCAGCCCGTACCCTTCGTGACGACGCGGGCACCCGAGTGCGCGCGAGCGCGTGAGGTTCGATGAAGCTCATCATCCAGATCCCCTGTCTCAACGAGGAGGAGACCCTCCCCGCGACGCTGGCCGACCTCCCCCGCGAGGTCGCGGGCGTCGACGTCGTCGAGTGGCTCGTCATCGACGACGGGTCGACCGACCGCACGATCGAGGTGGCGCGCGAGCACGGCGTCGACCACATCGTCCGCCTGACGAACAACAAGGGGCTCGCCGCGGGCTTCCAGGCGGGCCTCGACGCGTGCCTGAAGCTCGGCGCCGACGTGATCGTCAACACCGACGCCGACAACCAGTACTCGGCGGCGGACATCCCCAAGCTCGTCGCGCCGATCGTCGCCGGCACCGCCGACCTCGTCGTCGGCGACCGCGAGACCGACAAGATCGAGCACTTCTCGCCGCTGAAGAAGCGCCTCCAGAAGGCGGGCTCGTGGGTCGTGCGCCAGGCGTCGGACACCGACGTGCCGGACACGACGTCGGGCTTCCGCGCCTACAACCGCGAGGCGGCGATCCAGGTCGCCGTCGTCTCGAAGTACACCTACACGCTCGAGACGATCATCCAGGCGGGCAAGCTGCTCGTGGCGACCGACCACGTGCCGATCCGGACGAACGCCAAGACACGCGAGTCGCGCCTGTTCCCGTCGATGTCGTCGTACGTGCGGCGCAACGCGGTCGCCATCGCGCGCATCTACGCGCAGTACGAGCCGCTCAAGGTGTTCATGACGCTGGCGGGCCTGCTGTTCCTCGCCGCGCTCATCCCCTGGATGCGCTTCTTCGTCGCCTACGTCAGCGGCGACGGCGCGGGCCACGTTCAGTCTTTGATCCTCGGCGCGGTGCTCTTCAACGCCGCGGTCGTGCTCGCAGCCCTGGGGGTCATCGGCGACCTGCTCTACGGCCAGCGGATCATGTCCCAGCGCATC
>JAXDHC010000157.1:0-3035 GCA_034664705.1 Solirubrobacteraceae bacterium | reverse complement strand
AGCTGCAGGACCGGGCTGCCGAGCAGGAAGGCCGCCATCGTGCCCGGGTACGGCCACACGCCGAGCGGGTTCGTGCCCGCCCAGTACGCGTTGTTGGCGGCGTTGTAGAAGTCCCAGCCGAACGTCTTGGCGAACAGCAGCAGCAGGATCGCCCCGACCACCGTCGTCGCGACGAGCGCGCCGCCCATCGCGTAGATGTTCTTGCGGAAGTCCGACGCCCCGCGGACCTCGCCGTAGAGCGTCGCGCCCCAGTTCGACCACAGGTTGAAGAACAGGAGCATCGGGATGAGCAGGACCGTCGAGCTGAGCGAGAACGACCCGACGCCGCCGGGCGCGTAGTCCTTCAGGCCCGCGTCGAGCGTGCCCTGGTAGGCGTTCTTCACGCCGTACGTCTGCGCGGCCTCGCTGTCGAAGCTCGAGATGAAGCTCGTCTTCGAGTTCACGAGCAGCAGCAGCGCCACGATCGCCAGCCCGACCACGCCGCCGTAGAAGCAGATCTTCTGGATGCGCGCGTACGTGCGGATGCCGAGCGCGATGAACGTGGACGCCAGCACCGCCGTGATGATCGAGGCGACGAAGACGCCGTCCTTGCCGCCCCAGAACGTCACGCCGGCGTCCCAGCCGATGATGGCCGAGATCGGCCCCAGCACCTGGATGTTCAGGATGTTGGCGTAGATCGGGACCCAGTGCCACAGGATGAACCACCACCCGCAGACGGCCAGCACGAAGCCGATCCCGCCCCCGAGCACGCGGCTCATCCAGACGTAGTCGCCGCCGGCGCGCGGCATCGCCGCGATGAGTGATGCGTAGGTGATCGCCTGGAAGACGAGGTACGCGCCCGACAGGACCACCGCCCACAGCAGGCTCCCGCCCGGGATGAACGGCCCGAACGAGAAGATGTAGAAGCCGAGCGTCACGAGGTTGATCGCGAACACCGAGTAGATGAACGCGTCCCGGACAGCCCAGCCGCGCACGAGGCCGGTGGCCTTGCGGACGAAGAGCGACTGCTCCTCGTAGGCCCCGCCCGGCTCGGCCCTCAGGTCAGCCGTCGACATGCAGACTCCTCCTCCTGGCTAGCCGCTGGTGAGAACGAAGCGCTTGACCTTCTTCTTGCCGTCGATGTCGACGACCGCCCCGAGCAGCTGGCCCTGCTCGTAGGAGCTCCCCGGGTTGATGCACAGCGTGCGGCCCAGCCGGGTCGAGCCGCGCGCCTCGTGGATATGCCCGTGCAGCGAGAGCGCGGGCTGGTGGCGCTCGATCGCGTCGCGCACCGCCGTCGAGCCCGCCGGGACGGTCGAGTGTCCGGCGTTGCGCAGATCCATCTCCGCGGTGAGCTCGGGCGCGTCGTCCAGCCCCGTCGCGTACGGCGGGCAGTGCATGCTGAAGATCGTCTTCTCGGGCGGCGCGGTGAGCTGCTCGGTGATGCGCCCGATGCGCTCCGCGAGCACCGGCTCGTCCTCCTCGCGGTACGTGTCCCACGGGGTCCGGTTGGCCCAGCCGGTGGACGCCATCTGGAAGCCGTCGAGATCGACGACCCGGCCCTCGGCGAGCTCGACGTTGCGCGCCTGGGCTACCACCGCGTCGACCTCGAGCTGGTCGTCGTTGCCCGGGCAGACGAAGCAGCGGATGCCGCTGCCCTGCAGGCGCTCGTCGGCGAGCGCCATCCAGCGCTCGACCGTCCTGAGCATGTGCTCCTCGAAGAGCGCGTGCCAGCGTGGCTCGTCCTGGGCGAGCTCGCGCACCTCGTCGGCCGTCGTGCGGAACGGGTAGTAGCCGCGGCGGATCACGGCGTCCTCGAACGCGCGCACGGCGTCCTCTCCCTCGAGCTCCTGGCGGTTCTCGAGCAGCGTGGCGTGCCAGCGCCCGTTGCCGTCGTCGATGACGGGGACGAGCGCCTTGCCGGTCATGTCGCCGCCGAGGACGATGACGTCGGCCTCGTAGTGCGGGCCGCTGTTGAGGAACTTTCGCCAGCACGTCTCCGAGCCGTGGATGTCCGTCGCGAAGAACAGCCTCACTCGTCCACCTCCTCGGGCAGCTCGTACCAGCGCTTGCGCTCGCCGATCCTGGCCCGCAACTTCCACCCCCTGCCCTTGGGCTCGGCCTCGATGCGGTCGAGCACCTCGCGCAGGCGCGCCTGCATCAGCTCCCGCTCGCCGGCCGGCACGTCGTAGTCCGGCGCGTGCTCGATCACCGTGCCGACGTTCGCGGTGATCGTCCGCCACAGGCCCCAGTCGCTCGCGCACAGCTCGGCGATCCGGGCGCCGTTGATCGCGTCGCCGTCGTGGTCGGAGACGTCGTGACCGTGGACGAGCAGGAGCGTGTCGCGCACGTCCTTCTCGTTGAGCTCGACGATCTGCAGCTTCGTGAGCAGCAGCTCGGCGAGCGGCACCGTTCGCTGCTCGACCCCGAGGCGGTCGGAGAGCGGGATCTCGTGGCACATGCGGAAGGCCCCGACGAAGACGTCGACCTGGCGGTCGTTCTCCGTGTCGAAGTAGAGCATGCGCTCCTTGGAGTTCAGCGCGTTGAACGCCGTGTGCGGCTCGTAGCCGGCCCCGCGCAGGAGGCGGTCGGCGCCGCCGGCGCCGCCCTTGGGCGCGACGAAGTCGAGATCCTTGTACTGGCGGTCGAAGGCGGCCGGCAGGGTGGGGGCGTGCAGTCGCACCGCGACGCCCCCGAGCAGGCGCACCTCGACGCCGTCGCTCTGCGCCCGGTCGAGCAGCCGCTCGCCCTCGGCGACGATGTCCTGGAGGATCGCGCTCACGCGCCCTCCCGGCCCGGGCGTGTCCGTCGCGGGCTCATCGCGTTGTCCCATCCTCTCCTCGCATCATCTCCTCGATGCGACTGATATATCATCGGGCCCCAACCGTCAACCGGCGCGGCTCGCCTGTGAGCCTGCGCCCGTCACGTCCGCGGGCGGCCGGTGGGCCCGTTCAGTGCGAGGCGGGCACGCCGGCCGGGCGGTGGCGGTAGAACGGGACGTCCTCGGCGGCAAGCGGCGTGTTGCCGAGGATCCGGTCCGCCGCCTTCTCGGCGGT